>SHZO01000064.1 GCA_009692285.1 Gammaproteobacteria bacterium
AGGCAGAGTATGACGCTTATCTAGAGGCAAAAAGCCCGCGTAAGATTTCGCCTTTTTTTATACCCTCCTCAATTATCAACATGATCTCAGGGCACCTTTCAATTCGCTTTGGTCTAAAGGGTCCAAATCTAGGTGTTGTGACTGCCTGCACGACCTCTACTCATGCCATCGGCTTAGGCTACCGAACGATTCAATATGGCGATGCAGACATGATCATTGCTGGTGGGGCTGAGATGTCCACGACACTACTGGGAATTGGTGGCTTTGCTCAGGCTCGTGCCTTGTCAAGCCGTAATGACGATCCTCAGGGGGCTTCACGACCATGGGATCGCGATCGTGATGGCTTCGTCGCTGCCGATGGTGGTGGCGCAATCATGCTTGAGGAGCTGGAGCATGCTAAGCGTCGTGGAGCTCGAATTTATGCGGAGCTAGTCGGCTTCGGCATGAGTGCTGATGCTTATCACATCACTTCACCTCCAGATGATGGCGCGGGCGCGCGTTTAGCAATGGAGAATGCACTCCGAGACGCAAGCCTACAACCTTCAGCAGTTCAATATCTAAACGCTCATGCGACATCCACTGTACTCGGTGATAAAGCTGAAACAGTAGCTATAAAAAATGCTTTTGGAGATCACGCAAAGCGTCTAGCCATTAGTTCGACCAAGTCTATGACTGGTCACATGCTTGGTGCTGCCGGTGTAGTTGAAGCAATTTTTTCAATTTTAGCGATTCGAGACCAAACTGCTCCTGCAACAATTAATTTACATAATCCGGACCCAGAATGCGATCTAGACTATGTACCCAACACTGCGAGGCAGATGCCAATTGAGGTAGCTGTGTCGAACTCTTTTGGGTTCGGTGGTACGAATGGATCCTTAGTATTTTCTCGATTTAGGGACTAAACCAGCGTAATGCTTGACGTGTGCGCTTAAACTCTTTGCTATGCGCAAGCTCACTCATGTTTGGTCTTTACCCTTAATTATCTTTCTGTGTTTCTTAGTATGTGCTTTGTGGTTATCGCATATCATGCATCAGCCAGGGCAGCACAATTCTTTGATTCACTATAAAGTAAAAAGTGGGCAACCACTTCGCTCTGTACTCAGTGGTCTGCACAAGGTCGGTGTGATTCAATATCCACGCCTCACTGAGTTTTGGTCACGGGCTAGTGGTCACTATGGTCAAGTTAGAGTTGGGCACTATGAAATTCCAGCCCAATCTTCAAGTTTAGATGTGCTTGAACAATTAAATCTTGGTCTTGTGCGTCTTGAGTCCATCACAATAATTGAAGGGTCACGTTACAGTGATTTAATACGCTCACTTACAAGCCACGCATCAATTAATAAGACTTTAATCAATGTCAGTAAAGAAGAAGTTATGCGTCGTTTAGGCGCGCCAGGGGTATACCCAGAGGGTCGATTTTTCCCTGATACATATCACTTTGCACCTGGCACCTCAGACTTTAAATTATTAAGTATGGCTTATAAAAAAATGCAACGACAACTAGATGCTGCATGGGTTAATAGAGCTAAGGGATTACCCTTAAAAGACCCTACACAATTATTGGCTTTAGCCTCTATAGTTGAAAAAGAAACTGCATTAGCAACTGAACGCTCTAAAGTTGCAGGAGTTTACATCACACGTTTACGAAAAGGGATGTACTTACAATCAGATCCGACAGTTATCTATGGAATAGGTGCCAATTATGACGGCAATATTAGACGCAGTGATCTGCAACGCGATACGCCTTACAATACTTATAAACGAAAAGGCTTACCGCCCACTGCTGTGGCAATGCCTGGTGACGATTCACTTCATGCTGCAACACATCCTGATGAAACAGGAGATATTTTTTTTGTAGCCAATGGTACTAGCGATGGCTCACATTATTTTTCAAAAACTTACGTAGAACATGCTGCAGCAGTTCAGCGAATGATACTTAGGCAACGCTCTAGAGTTATCCAATGAAGAGTGGGCGCTTCATTACTCTCGAAGGAATCGAAGGCGCTGGTAAATCAACAATAGCAGCTGTACTGATGCATACTCTTAATAAGCAAGGTATTAAAACTTGCATAACTCGCGAGCCAGGTGGCACTCCCTTAGCAGAGCGACTCCGCGATTTATTATTAGAGCGCGGTAAAGAGTCTTTATCTGCCGAGGCAGAAACTTTATTAATGTTTGCATCCCGTGCTGTACATCTAGATAATTTAGTAAGACCGGCGCTATTGCGTGGAGAATGGGTTATCTGTGACCGCTTTACTGATGCTACGCGTGCTTATCAAGGCGCAGGGCGAGGGGTCGACAAATATTTTATTGAATCCTTAGCAGCTGTAGTACATAGTGATCTGCAGCCTGATCTTACTTTGCTTCTCGATCTGCCTGTCGAGTTGGGACTGGCACGCGCAAGGACTCGTCGTGTTTCACAAGGTGAGGTTATGCCAGATCGATTTGAGAGCGAAAATTTAGAGTTTTTCTCTCGTGTACGTAATGCTTATTTAGAAATATGTGATCCATCTACGGGACACTATATCGTGCTGGACGCAAGTCAAAGTCAAGATCAAGTAGCTATGGCTGCTAATCGCGCACTTAATTCCCTTGAGTCAAACGGACAGTGACTACTGTCTTGCCTCTTACTACGAAGTTGCCGTGGTTAGAAGATTCGCAATCAGCACTTGAACGTTCTCTTACCTCAGATCGCTTGAGTCATGCTGTTATTTTACAGTTATCACCAGGTCTTGGCGGTCACTGGTTAGCGATGTGGTTAGCAGCTAGAATTTTTTGCACCTCGAGCGAAGCGCCTCAGCCATGTGGTGCATGCATTGCCTGTCGGCGTATTTGTACTGGCGAACAACCAGATTATTTTTTGCTTCAACCCTCCGATGATTCGAAAGATATAAAAATAGATCAAGTTCGCGATTTAATACGTGATTTGTCGCTCACTAGTCATGGAGGCGGGCGCAAGGTAGTTATTATTTCCCCTGCAGATAAGTTAAATAGAAATGCAGCTAATGCATTACTTAAAACTTTAGAAGAACCACCGCCAGGTTCACTTCTATTGTTAGTAACAGGGGAGCCCTCGCGCCTACCTATTACTCTCCAGAGTCGTTGCACACGGTTGATCGTTCGCAAGCCCACCATAACCTCTTTGGTCGATTGGTTACGAAGTCAAAAAAGTGGCGATGTAGATTGGCGAGCTGTACTCGAGGTTCTTGGATGCAACCCTTTAGATGCGTTAGAGGCGGATGCTGTAGCAATAACTGGGTTGAAACGCGAGACCCAGCACGCCTTAGATCGGGCTTCTACAGGAGCATTAGATGTTGTAGAAACTGCTGATCTGTGGGGTCGAGAAAATTACTACTTGCGTATTGCTTGCATAGATGCATGGATCTCCGAACGCATTCGCGAATCTTCATTGGGGCGCAAGCAATGGAATACACGTCTCCTATTTGACACTCTCGAACAGTCTCGGGAGGCGCGTCAGTGGGCTGATACCCCAATTAACAAGCCCTTAACTATAGAGCGCTTACTTTGGCGGATTAGTAGTTTAGCTCCTGGAAATGCTCAACGAAAATGAGCCCAACCTTCATCGGGTTTGAATCTCGAACCATACTTTATCGCAAGTTCTTCGAGTCGTTTGACACATGCCGTAATACCGCGGCGCCTTGCTTCTGTGAGTGGACCACCACGGAATGGAGCGTATCCTGATCCGAAAATTATTCCTGCATCAATCAAATCGGCTTCACTGACGATGCCTTGACGCAAACAGGCGACACACTCATTGGCTATAGATAATATTAATCGATCTTCTAAATCGGGGGGTATCCTCGACCATGCCCAGCCTCTCTGTGCAATACCCTTGTGCCAGCGATAGAAACCTTCACCAGATTTTTTACCAAGTTTGCGTTTATAAATAAGCGAATCAAGTTGGGCTAAATCTAGTGAACCACGGCCAAAAGATTTATTCAATATTTCACCGACCTTTCTGCAAACATCAAGACCCACCATATCAGCTAGTTCAACTGGACCTATCGGCATGCCAAAGTTACGAGCTACTTTATCAATAATGCTTAATGACACGCCTTCCTGAGCTGCATACATCGCCTCCTGCAAATAAGGCATTAGCACACGATTCACTAAAAACCCCGGCGAACTGATGCAAGATAGAGGTATTTTTTCCAGTTTAAGTATGAAATTAGTCATTGTATTTATATTAATTTGTGCCGTTAAATGGCTCCTAACAATTTCAACTAAGGGCATTTTTGAAACAGGGTTAAAAAAATGTAAGCCTACCAATCGACTTGGGTCATTAAGAGTCGGAATTAAATCCTCAAGAGGAATTGAGGATGTGTTTGATGCAAGGATGGCAGAGCGCATCATTAGAGGCTCTACTTCCTTATATAATTCAATTTTTGCTTGAACACTCTCTGTAATTGCCTCAATCACAACATCAGCTCTGCCAATTGCCAGGCCCTCTGGATCTGCACGGAGACTTTCAGTTGTATTTGCTAAATGGATTGGGTTTGATATATTTTTTTCGAAAAAAAATCGTGCGCGTTCAAGAGCAGCAGAAATTAATTTAATATCACGATCCTGTAATGTAACTCTAAGTCCGCTCATTGCACATAATATAGCGATATCCGAGCCCATAATCCCAGCGCCAACTATATGTATATTTTTAATATTTTTTGTTTCAGATATAACCTTTGATTTAATATGGTCTCTTAAAGAGAAAATCCTTACTAAATTTTTTGAGGTATTGGTTGTGAATAATTTAGTAATAGACCTTGCTTCGCCTTCATAGGCACCTTCACCTTCACACCCATATTTTGCCCAAAGCTTAAGGATTGCGTAGGGAGCAGGGTAGTATTCGCGCTTCGCGGTACGCGAGACACGAATCGCAAGATAATAATAAAATAGGTATCGTACTAAACGCCAAGTAAATATTTTTACCCACCATGAGGGACGATGAATAGGTGGTTCACGAAGAATCATATGGACTGCAGCAGCCTCTAAAGAATCACGTGTCATACATAAGCGGTCAACTAATCCTAGTTTCAATGCTTGGGCTGCTCGCACAAAACGACCCGTAATCATAAGATCCAAAGCTGCAGGCGCTCCAATTAACTGCACTACTCGAACAGTACCTCCAAACCCCGGGTGGATGCCAAGTTGAACCTCTGGTAGTGCGAGTTTTAGTCGGTCATCTCCCAACCCAATGCGATAGCGACATGCAAGGGCAAGTTCAAGACCACCACCTAAAGCAAACCCATTCAGGACAGCCACTGTGGGACAGGGCAATTGAGCTAGGCGGTCCATAACTTTTTGCGCTGCGCGAATTAATTCATATGCTGAACCTGATTCGTTCAGCATCTTGAATTCATTAATATCAGCACCAGCAACAAAACCATTCTCCTTACCTGAGAGAATAACAACTCCACGTGGACGAATAGCTTCTATAAATTCTAAATGTATATTTAGCTCTTCTATAACTTTACGGGACAGTACGTTCGTTGCGCTATTCACCTTATTTAGAGTGAGCCATACAATCTTGTCTTTAAGTACGTTGTTCAGGGTCCAGCTAGACGATGCCATCTGCACTCCATTATGTAGTTCGTATAATGTATATTATGTTAAATAAAGAAAAAACATACCGAAGCTAATAGAAAAGCTCCGAGCAGATCAAATAAGAGCCCTGTTTTGAGCATATCAGCCATCCTGACCTTACCCGTTGCAAAAACCAAGGCATTAGAGGAAGTGGCTGCGGGGTTCGCGAATCCAAGGCTTGCTGCGAGTCCTGCAGCCAATGCAGGTCCTACAGGGTCATAGCCACCTCCTAGCGCTAAAGATACGGCTATAGGCGTAAAAATCGTTGCTGTAGCTACGTTGCTTGCGAACTCAGTGACGAGTGAGCACATAAGGGCGATCAACAGTATCAACGGAAATAACGGTAATCCAGATACGGCACCAAGGGATCCTGCAAGCCAAGCGCTGAGACCAGATTTAACGACTGAATCGGCTAAAGCTAATCCACCGCCCAGCAGTAAAATTAAATACCAAGGGGCATTTCGCGCTTCATTCCATTCGAGCAAAACAGGTGAAGCCCCGAGCTTATGGTCACCTGAAGGTAGGATACAAAGTAATAGAGCGGCACCTATAGCGATTCCCGAATCGCTAATACCAGGCAACAAACGTTCGGCAATAGGCTGAAAAATCCAAGCTAGTGATGCTAAAAATACAACACTTAAAACTCTTTTTTCAGGGGTACTTAAGACACCGACCGTTCCAATGGCTGCGCGAATTTGTTCTTTGTCTGCTATTGGCAGATTAAATGGGAGTGTGACCCTTGAAATTAACCACCAGCAAAGAGGTATACCTAAGAAAACAAAAGGCAAACCAAAGCTTAGCCACTGAATAAAAGAAATATGTACCCCAACGTTACGTTCGATGATCGCAATAGCAATGGGATTAACGGGTGTACCAATAGGCGTACCAAAACCACCAATATTAGAAGCGTAAGCGACAGATAGTAACATAGCAGCAGCAAAGTTTTTTTCGTTTAGATCTGGGGTTGTGCTATTAAGAGTTCGAGTAACAGCACTAAGTGTCGCAGCTGCAATAGGTAGCATCATGACGGTAGTGGCTGAATTATTTACAAACATTGAAAGAAATGCAGTAACTGCCATCAATGCGAGCAACATTTTCCGTGGTTCTGGGCTGGCTCTAGTAACAACGTAAAGTGCGATGCGTCGGTGTAAATTCCATTTCTCGAAAGCTAGTCCGATTAAGGAACCGCCAAGAACTAAAAAAAGAATTGGAGACATATATTGGCTGGCAACAGCCTCAGGTTTAGCAACCCCAAGCAAAGGTAGTAGTAAAAAAGGAAGACTTCCAGTAAGTGTTACAGGCACGGCTTCTGTAAACCACCAGCACCCAATTAGAACTGTCAAGGCAGCGACACGCCAAGCACCGAGGTCCAAACCATTTGGCGGACTAATTATTAGCATTAAAATAAAAAGCAGAGTACCTAGCCAAAAGCCAAACTTGTGAATATTCATTTATACAAACTCATAACCAGACTCAGTCAGTGGCAAGCGACGTGGGCGATTTCCTGTGGCATAAAATATAGCACTGGCTAATGCTGGCGCGACTGCCGGTACACTAGCCTCACCTGCACCTCCTGGCTTATGCTTTGTGTGTAGTATATGCACTTCAATAGGCGGAGTTTCAGAAAGTCTTATTATTGGTGAAGTATGAAAATTAGTTTCTACAGCAGCCCCATTTAAAAAATTTATTTGTCCGCTCATAGCAGCAGAAAGACCCCAAACTATCCCGCCTTCAACTTGTGCTTCAACATTCTTAGGGTCAATAACTAATCCACAATCAAAGACTGCAACAATGCGTTGTATTTTGATCTGCTTTCCTTTAGAACTAACCTCGATTACTTGTGCACAGTAGCTATCATATCCAAAAGTAATTGCGATACCGCGTCCCCTACCCTTTGGTAGTTTTTTGCTCCATCCAGATTTCTCTCTAACGATATGCAAAAGATTTACAGCACGTTCATCTTTTGAACACAAATGCAAACGAAGATCAAGTGGATCTTGATGCGTAACTGCAGCTATATCATCAATAGCAGACTCTGAGAAAAATCCATTCATCGATTGTGAGACTGACCGCCAAGTACCCACTGGGATCGGTGCAGGAGTTTCAACGTAGTCGACTAGTTTATTTGGGAAATTATATTTATCATTAATTAACAAACCCACAACAAAAGGATCTGCCAAATTAGGCAACGAGGGTCGGCCTTGATATTTCCACATGCTAACCCCAGTGGTACGAGTATGCATGCCCAAGATACTACCGGATGCATCTAAGCCAACACGGGTTCGCACTAAGTGCGCAGGCCTAT
>SHZO01000065.1 GCA_009692285.1 Gammaproteobacteria bacterium
ATAAACTACCCGCTTTTTATCCGGGTCATATCGAACCTCGAGATTTCCGATCAACGGAAAATCTTTGCGAAATGGATGACCAATAAAGCCATAGTCCGTGAGAATGCGCCGCAGATCTGGGTGACCGCGAAATAAAATACCGTAGAGATCAAAAGCTTCACGCTCGAACCAATTCGCCGCCTGCCAAATACTAATGACTGAATCCACCATAGGCTCAACGTCATTACCACAGAATGTGCGTAATCGGACACGATGGTTATGCTTGACCGACAGCAAGTGGTAAACGACAGCGAAACGTGTGCCTGCGACCCGCTCGGCTGGAAGTGCGCTGCGATGAACACCGCGGGAAAAACCAGATCCAGTAGCACCGGCAGTTTTCCATTCAGAGCAGCCATACTCGAGATAATCGAGACCTGCCACATCAATCAATACTTCGAAATGCAACGCTGAGGCATCACGCAGTTTTTGTGCAGCAGTCAATAAATGTTCAGCATCCACCTCATAACACAACTCATCGGGCAAGGCAGCAACTCGACGCAACACGGAGCCTAAAACTGCCGTGACCTCGAGAGCTAGTTTTTCAATATGGGCAACCATGCCTTAGCGAGCCACGGTACTGGTGCGCGCAATTTTCTTCTGCAGTTGAATAATTCCGTAGAGCAAAGCTTCGGCTGTCGGCGGACACCCAGGCACATACACATCAACAGGCACAATACGATCACAACCACGTACGACAGCATAAGAATAATGATAGTAACCACCGCCGTTAGCGCAAGACCCCATGGAAATAACCCAACGTGGCTCAGCCATCTGGTCATAAACTTTACGCAACGCGGGCGCCATTTTATTAACTAGGGTACCTGCGACAATCATGACATCGGATTGACGCGGGCTCGGCCGAAAAACAATACCGAAACGGTCAAGATCATAACGTGAGGCACCGGCATGCATCATTTCAACTGCACAACACGCTAGACCAAATGTCATAGGCCAAAGCGAACCAGTGCGCGCCCAGTTGACGAGATTATCAACTCCAGTGGTGATAAAGCCCCGCTGGGCAAATGCCTGCGGATCGTTGGTTTCAACTAATCCCACTCGAGCGCCCCTTTCTTCCATTCATAAATAAAGCCGACAATCAGGATACCAAGAAAAATTCCCATGGCGATTAAGCCAAAAATACCAATTGAATTCAGTGCAACAGCCCAAGGGAAGAGAAAGGCGATTTCAAGATCAAAGACAATGAAAAGAATAGCCACTAAATAATAGCGCACATCAAACTTCATGCGAGTTTCTTCAACCGCTTCAAAACCACATTCATAAGAAGATAATTTGGCAGGATCATTAGGAGCTTTGGAGAAGAATTGCCCAATCCCAGTGCCTAAAGCGAGCAAAACGAGCGCTAATGTAGAGGCAACCCCTAAGAAAATTAACGCTGGCAGATAATTTGATAACATGCTTTAAAATCCGTGTACCACAGCGGCAGACGGCGCGAATTGTAGCAGGAGATCCACTGATTTGGTGCGGACGGGGAGACTCGAACTCCCACACCTTGCGGCGCTAGCCCCTCAAGCTAGTGTGTCTACCAATTCCACCACGACCGCAATTAAATCTAGATTCCTAACTAAAAAATTAAGGTGCTTTGGGCACCACTGGAATTGTGACGGGTTCGATTAAACCGGTTGCAGTGTTCGCTGCAGGTCGCGTCCCAATCCATGCAAGAGCAAGACTATTAATCATAAAGATGGCAGCAAATACTGCCGTGGAGCGAGACAATCCTGTGCTTGCACCACGCGCACCAAATACGCTCCCAGAAGCACCTGAACCAAAGCCTGCACCGGCATCGGCACCACGACCGCGCTGCAAGAGCACTAACGCAATGATACCAAGTGAAACAAAAACTTGAATAATAGTCAGCGCAGTCAACAGCATCTTGATGTCCTTGAACGAGTCACTAAGCGCAAGGCCCAGCCGCTGCCACGATGGCAACGAATTCTTCTGCTTTCAATGAGGCACCGCCGATCAAACCACCGTCTATATCAGGCATCGCAAAGAGTTCATGCGCGTTGCCGACTTTAACGCTGCCCCCATAAAGGAGCCTCACTGAGGATCCTATTATATCATCTCGAACTGCAATTCGAGCACGAATGAAGGCATGGATCTCTTGCGCTTGTTCGGGGGTCGCGGTTTGACCCGTACCAATAGCCCAAACTGGCTCGTAGGCAAGTACCGAGCGCCGAAATGCCTCTGCACCACAGAGATCCAACACAGCTGCAAGTTGACGAGAGATCACTGCCTGGGCAAGACCTGCATCACGTTCGATTAATGTTTCCCCCACACAAACAATAGGGATTAAGTCGGCTGCCAACGCCGCAGCTACTTTTCGCGCGACTTGCAAATCAGTTTCGCCATACAGTGCCCGCCGCTCAGAATGACCCACAATAACGTAGCTGCAACCAATATCACGCAGCATCTGGGCTGATATTTCACCCGTATAGGCGCCCTGAGCGGTGTGTTCACTAAGGTTCTGAGCACCTAGCTGGACCATGGGCGCACTAGCGCTCTGGGGAGTGGTTTGCCGTGCTAAATGTTCCGCAATAGAGGGCAAGTAAACAAAGGGTGGACAGAGCACACACTGCGCAGCATCTGCGTTTGTTCTATCTCGTAACACATCAGCGACTAAGTTCGTATTCTGCGCGGTGCAACCATGCATTTTCCAATTACCGACAACTAAAGGAGTACGCAGAGTATTCAAAGTTTCACCGCACGCACGACAGAAGCAAGCTCCTCTGCCAAAGTCACTGCGGTCTCACGCCTTTCAGCTTCGATCATGACACGAATTAATTGCTCGGTACCTGAGGCGCGCAGCACAACACGACCCTGATCAGCAAGTTGCAAATTGATGGCGGCTACTGCGTTCATCACATCAGTATTGACCATCGGATCAAAGATTTTTGGGACTGCGACATTGATCATATGTTGCGGCAACAATTGCAATTCGCTCGTAAGCTCTGCTAATGAACGTCCCGTGTCACGCATTACCGAGAGAATCTGTAACGCCGCGATCATCGCATCGCCTGTGGTGGTGAGATCTAAAGTTAATAGATGCCCTGAAGTTTCGCCCCCTAAAACACCACCGGTTGCTTTTAACATTTCTAGAATATAACGATCGCCAACCTGCGCACGAAGAAACTCGATCCCCTTAGCACGCAAACTGCGCTCAAGGCCCATGTTACTCATTACAGTACCTACGACAGGACCTTGCAATAGACCTGCTTTCTGTCGAGCAGAGGCAATCAGGTATAACAACTGGTCGCCGTTAACCTTGCGCCCTAAATGATCCACCATTACAAGACGATCACCGTCGCCATCCAGTGCAATACCTACTTGAGCATGCAAACCAGGCACAGTGATTTGAAGTAGTTCTGGTGAGTTTGAGCCGCAACCTGCATTGATATTACGGCCATTTGGTGAGCAGCCAATGGGAGTAATTTCTGCGCCCAAGTCAGTGAGGATACGCGGAGCCACTTTATAACCAGCCCCATTAGCGCAGTCGATGACAATCTTCATACCCTCGAGTGTTAGACCCTTCGGTACCGTCGATATACAAAAGTCTTGGTATTGTTTGCGGGATTTATCAACTCGTATAGCACGACCCAACGCATTAGAGGGGCGTGTCACAGGTCCTTTTAAAAGTTCAGCTTCTATTTCTTCTTCTAGGGCATCGGAGAGCTTGCTACCTTCTGAATCGAAGAACTTTATACCATTATCAAAGTAAGCATTGTGTGACGCACTGATCACTACACCGGCTCGACAACCTGACTTACGTGCCATATAAGCAATGCCCGGAGTTGGCAAAGGACCAATCAACATCACATCTACACCGGCAGCGACAAATCCTGCCTCTAAGGCCGCTTCAAACATATAACCTGAAATTCGCGTATCTTTTCCAATGAGTACTGTGCCACCTTGGGGCGCCAACACACGCGCTGCTGCACTTGCCAGATTAAGCACAAAATCAACGGTCAGCGGTGGCTCACCGACTTTGCCACGGATGCCATCAGTTCCAAAGTAATGTCGTGCCATTTATTTCAACCTCCCCGGAACGCAGCCCAAACTTTTAATGCATCAACGGTCTCGGCTACATCATGAGTTCTAATAATACGCGCTCCGCCCTCCAAGCTCGCCAGTACGAGAGCTAAACTGCCCGCTAAGCGCTCTTCAACGCCACGACCCGTCAGTGTCGCCAGCATAGATTTACGTGATAATCCTACAACCAGCGGCAACCCAAGCACCTCTAAAGAAGACAACTCACGCAGTAAAGTTAAGTTGTGCTGCAAACTCTTACCAAAACCAAACCCTGGATCCACTAACAATCGCTCACGATTGATTCCAGCGTGCACACAGGCCGCAATACGAGCGCGCAGAAAATCTATAACCTCATCAGATACATTGGCATAATGTGGCACATTTTGCATAGTAGAGGGATCGCCTTTCATATGCATAAGACAAATTGTCGCTTCACTTGCAGCAGCAGCAGCTAACGCACCAGGCTCGCGCAGCGCACGTACATCATTAATTAATTGTGCGCCCGCCTTAGAACATGCAGTCATGACAGTTGCTTTACTCGTGTCGATTGAGACAAGCGCGCCATGCAATACTAAGGCTTGAACAATAGGTAAAACACGCTCTAACTCTTCCGCGGCAGAGATAGTATTAGCTCCAGGGCGTGTAGACTCACCCCCAACATCAATAATACTTGCACCAGAGTCGAGCATTTCTTTGGCGTACTCCAACGCTAAAGTATGATCGACATATCGCCCCCCATCTGCAAAAGAATCGGGAGTGACATTTAAAATCCCCATGACAATGGGGGTTTTCAGATCAAGCCTGTGCGTAATCAGCCCGGGCTACTCTCGCCCGCAGGCGAACTCAAATCAGGCTCTACAGAAGGCCGAACTGCACTTGTTGGTGGGGCCCCTAAAGCACTGTCCCAACCCACCGGCGGCTGAGGTGGGCGGCCCTCCATGATATCTTTAATTTGTACATCATCGATAGTTTCAAATTTAATGAGCGCCTCGGCCATAGCATGGAGCTTGTCTAAATGAGTTTCTAGGATAGAGCGCGCGCGTTGGTAGTTACTCTCAATAACACGACGCACTTCTTGATCGATCGCATGCGCTGTCTCATCAGAGACATGCTTGGTCTGAGTGACAGAACGACCCAAGAATACCTCACCAGATTCTTCAGAGTATGTCAGAGGACCAAGTCGGTCTGATAAACCCCACTTAGTGACCATGTTGCGCGCAAGATCAGTTGCGCGTTCAATATCATTTGAGGCACCAGTAGTCACAGCATCAGCACCAAAGATTAATTCTTCGGCGATACGTCCACCAAACAAAGTAGTAATCGCACTTTCAATACGGCGCTTACTCATAGAATAACGATCTTGCTCAGGCAGAAACTGTGTGATCCCGAGTGCGCGGCCACGTGGAATAATCGTCACTTTATATACAGGGTCATGCTCAGGCACCGTGACACCAACAATTGCGTGACCAGCCTCATGATAGGCAGTCATACGTTTCTCTTCTTCGGTCATGACCAGTGAGCGTCGTTCGGCACCCATCATGAGTTTGTCTTTAGCACGATCAAATTCATCCATGGCCACTACGCGCTTATTGCCGAGCGCAGCGAACAAAGCGGCTTCGTTAACTAAATTAGCTAAATCGGCGCCAGAGAAACCTGGAGTACCTCGAGCAATCAGCGCTGGCTTTACATCATCACCTAAGGGGACTTTGCGCATATGGACACGCAGAATTTGCTCGCGGCCACGCACATCGGGCAAGGGCACAATAACTTGACGATCAAATCGACCCGGACGCAACAAAGCAGGATCCAAAACATCAGGACGATTGGTGGCAGCGATAACAATAGTACCCTCGTTACCCTCAAAGCCATCCATTTCAACCAACAGCTGATTTAAAGTTTGTTCGCGTTCATCATGACCACCACCCAAGCCGGCACCACGATGGCGACCGACCGCGTCAATTTCATCAATGAAAATAATACAAGGCGCCTGTTTCTTGGCTTGTTCAAACATATCACGTACGCGCGAGGCACCAACACCAACAAACATTTCAACAAAGTCTGAACCTGAGATAGTAAAAAAAGGTACCTTTGCTTCCCCAGCAATAGCCCGGGCCAATAAGGTTTTACCCGTAGCAGGGTTGCCCACCATCAGTACGCCTTTAGGAATTTTGCCACCGAGTTTTTGAAACTTGGCTGGATCTTTGAGGAAATCAACGATCTCACTTACTTCTTGCTTGGCTTCATCAACGCCTGCGACATCAGAAAAAGTAATATTGACCTGATCTTCACTCAGTAGACGTGCGCGACTTTTACCAAAGGACATTGCGCCACGACCACCGCCGCCTTGCATCTGGCGCATCATCCAAGCAAATACCAAAATAAGAAGTAAAGCCGGCGCAAGCTGAAGCACCAACTGAACTAAGAAATTGGGTTGTTTGGGAGCACGCCCCACAATCGTTACACCTGATTTGGTTAGTGTACCGATGAGCGCAGTATTTTCGGTCTCTGGGTTATAGATTTCAAATGAGGATCTGTCTTTACGGGTACCAGAGATTGCATCGCCCTGTAGCACCACACTTTCTATGCTCCCCGAGCGCACTTCATTTAAGAATGTGGAATAGCTTAGTTCAGCGACAGGGGCTGTGCGAGGCATGAACTGACTAAAGAGCACCAGCACCGCGACAGCAATAAGCGCCCAGACCACAATATTTTTCATCAGATCACTCACTCGCCTACCCCCAGAAGCGCGAAAGCGCGCTTACATTAAAGAAAACTATACCATCGACTTTTAACTGAACAATTAGAGCCGCGGAGTAAAATTCAGAATCTAGCAAGTCAATGCTATATGTTAAGTATAGAGATATATAAGGCCAAGTGACTTGCTCTTCAAGGCCATAAGCGCAAAATTATAATCTAAATAAAGCCTATAAAGAGGGTTGATAAGCCTGTTTAACCTTTATATCGCTAAAACTCGGGGGCAAAGGACTGGCCAAGAGGCTTCACGCCGATAAAGGGTCTAGCAGCATGGGTTAGAATAGAACTATGAAAACCAATGAGAATATTGTCGCAAAACTCTCTGAACGACAACGCAGACATTTGCGTGGGCTCGCACATGCACTGGAACCCGTAGTGATGATGGGCAACGCCGGATTAACCGAAGGCGTTATCAAGGAAACAATACGTGCTTTGCATGATCATGAACTGATCAAAGTCAAAGTACGCGGAGCAGATCGCTCTGCACGCGATACGCTGCTGCTTGAGCTGGCCACACGCACAGGTGGCGAATTAGTGCATCGCATTGGACACGTTGGGGTACTTTATTTGCGTAACCCCGAGCTGTCGCGCATAGTGATTCCAGACGCTATCTAATTTAAATTGTGGCGAACTTAAGGTTCGTAACGTACTGCCACAATTTCGAAGGAAAGAATACCTCCAGGCGCGGTCACCTCGACCACATCTCCTTCGACCTTGCCTATGAGCGCGCGTGCTATTGGAGAAATAATGGCAATACGACCTAAACGAACGTCAGCCTCATCTTCACCTACGATGGTGTAGGTCACTTTCTTGCCGTCATCTTCGGACTCAAGCTCAACGGTTGCACCGAAGACCACCTTACCGCCCGGAGAGAGCTTACTCATATCAATAATTTCCGCGGTAGATAGTTTAGCCTCGATCTCCCCGATACGCCCTTCAATAAAACCCTGCTGCTCACGAGCGGCATGATATTCCGCGTTCTCTGATAGATCACCATGAC
>SHZO01000066.1 GCA_009692285.1 Gammaproteobacteria bacterium
TAATATGACACAACAAAAAGGCCCTCCGCGATCCAATCTCATCACCTTGCCTAGTGGATATCAGCTTCACTACCACGATACAGGCCCTAACACAGGTAATACCACCGTGGTGTTGCTCCAGGGTAGTGGTCCAGGTGCAAACGGTTGGAGTAACTTCAAAAATAATATTGAGCCAATTAAATCTGCTGGGTATCGTGTAATTACCCCGGATTTAATTGGGTTTGGATACTCTTCTAAACCAATTGAAATTGACTATACGCTTGAGTTATTTGTATCTACGACGCTTGAGTTATTGGATATTTTAAGTATTAAGCGCTGCGTATTAGTAGGTAATTCTCTTGGGGGTGCGGTTTCAATCGGTATTGCCCTTGCGCGGCGCGAGCTGGTTACAAAGCTTATTGTAATGGGTTGCGGTGGTATAGAATCGACGGAAACGTACTTCAAGATGCCCGGTATTCAGAAAATGGTTTCTGGTTTCGTTGGAGGCCAAATCAATAAGCTTTGGTTGCGAGGAATTCTCAACATGCTATCTTTTGATCCTCAGTATGTGACCGATGAACTAGTTGAGGAGCGTTTCGCTATTTTGCAACTTATGCCTAAGGATGTTTTGGCTCGAATGCGTATTCCGGATCTGACACCTCATTTGTCTGAGCTTAAAATGCCTTTGCTTGGTTTTTGGGGTATAGAAGATCAGTTTTGTCCTGCTTCAAGTTCGTTTAAAATATTATCGGCGTGTCCAGGCAGTCAAATGATTCTCTATGCACGTGTTGGTCATTGGGTAATGATTGAGCGCTCTGCTGAGTTTAATCACCATGTCATTGACTTCCTTGCCCGCTGAGTCTGGGCATCGTGCTGATTTTGTAGATGCAATTGCTGCAGAGCTTTACGACGCGTGGTGTGAGCGGCGCACTGTGGAGCCGCTTCGTGACCGCTATGCTAATCTTAGCATCGATGATGCTTATGCGATTTCTCTTCGTATACTTGCACGCCGTATCGCTTCAGGCGAGCAAGTTATTGGTAAGAAAATTGGCGTAACCAGTAAAGCAGTACAAGATATGCTCGGCGTACATCAACCAGATTTTGGTTTTCTGACTAATGCAATGCAGGTTGAGGATGGTGGCGTTATTGAAATTGGGCAACGCATGATTCAGCCTCGTGCTGAGGCGGAAATTGCACTAATCCTAGGCTCATCGCTTAGTGATCGTAATGTTACCGAGTCTGATGTACTTGCGGCCACTGAGAGTATTGCCGCCTGTTTTGAAATTGTAGACTCACGCATTAATCGCTGGGATATAAAAATTCTTGATACAATTGCTGATAATGCTTCTTGTGGTTTATTCGTTCTTGGCAAGGAGCGCCTCTCGCCCCGAGGACTTAATTTAGCTGCTATGGAGGTTCGCGTGAAAAAAAACGGACATCCATTATCATCGGGATTTGGTTCAGCTGTGCAAGGATCTCCTCTTGCTGCTGTCGCGTGGTTGGCAAATACTTTAGGCCATTATGGCGTTACTCTTAATGCGGGCGATATCATCCTCTCAGGTTCTTTAGTCCCCCTGGAGCCTGCTCAGCCAGGCGATATATTCTCTTTAGATCTCGATTATCTCGGTGTGGCAACAGTTAGTTTTATTTGAGAAAAAAATAGATATGTATTAAATACTCTTAATTTTTTTTAAAATTACTTTTATATTTTTAATTATATATTTTATTTTAAAAATAATTTTTTATCATTAATCTCTTATGAGTGTTAATATAATTAAAGTGTATTTATTACCTTATTGTAAATTTTCTTCGCGCAGAGCAAACCGTTGTACTTTTCCAGAGGCTGTCATTGGTAGACTGCTGACAAATTTTATTTTTCTAGGGACTTTGTAGTTTGCCATATTCTTTCGCGACCATGCGATGAGTTCCCTTTCATTGATATTCGAGTCATATTTAAGGACAACATATGCTGCGGCTACTTCGCCTAGTCTTTCATCGGGGATACCTACGATAGCTACCTGTGTGATTAGTGGGTGCGCACTGAGCAGGTTTTCAATTTCGGCTGGGTAGCAATTAAAACCACCGACGATGAACATATCTTTCATGCGATCAGTGATACGTAGATAGTTTTTCTCATCCATTGAGCCAATATCCCCTGTATGTAACCAGCCTTCTGCATCAATCGCGGCATTAGTTGCTTCTAGATCGTTAAAGTAACCCTGCATTACATTGTAGCCCCGAACCCATATTTCCCCCTCACTACCACGTGAAACCTCATGACCCGCGCTGTTAACTACCTTCACTTCAACGCCAGGCAACGGCGTACCGCAACTATTTGAGATCCGCTCTGGCGTATCACTTGGACGGCATAGACTTACAACCCCAGTTGACTCTGTGAGACCGTAACCAGTGATAATAGTTTTAAATCCCATTTCTTTGCGCATTTCTTCAATCATTTTAACCGGCACATTGGCTGCTCCCGTCACAGCGAGCCGCAGATTCGATAGCTTGTTAAATTTAAGTTTCGGAGAGGCGAGAATAGACTGAAAAAGAGTGGGTGGTCCTGGTAAAACAGAAATTCTTTCATCGATGATGAGTCTGATTATTTTAGGCACATCAAAAACTCTCATAGGAATAATAGTTGCACCTGTAAGTAGGCACGCTAGCCAGCCTGCCTTGTAACCGAAAGTATGAAAAAAAGGATTTACGATTAGATATCGATCGTCATGCTGCAGACCTACTGTGTCACTCCACTGAGTAAATACTCTGATATTTTGAGCGTGGTTTGATATCACCCCTTTGGGTTGCCCAGTAGTGCCGGAAGTGAACATTACATCAGCTATATCCTCCCCAGTAACATTTAGTGACCTAGTCTGTGCAATACGTAGCGTATCGGCAGTACAGAGGCTTTTGAAAGCACTCCACTCATGCGAGTTCAGTGCAATTATTTTTTGAAGTTCTGGTAATTTTTCTGAAGCAATCAACTCATCATAGCGTAGATTAAGAAAATTACCGTCATGGAAAAGCATTTTTACTCCGCTGCATCTTAGAATGTAGCCTGCTTCCTTACCTTTCAGGCGTGTGTTGATCGGGACAATACAAGCTCCTGCGCAGTGAACGGCTAAGGCGATCACGATCCAATGAGCCGAGTTAGGCGCCCAAATACCAATGCGATCACCCGGCAGCACGCCTGCACCGACTAGTGCGCCGGCTGTATGTTCGGCATAGTCCTGTAATTCTTTAAAAGTCCAGCGAATAGAGCCGTCCTCTATGGCCGTTTGGGCACCAAACGTTCTCGCTACAGAGGCTAGTACTGCTGGAGTGGTATAAGGCCTTGTTAAGTTCATATTAGGTTATATATGCCTCATTAAAATTTAAAGACGTAGATATATATTAATATTAGAATATGTTTTTCATGATAAAAAAGCAGTTTTCTGTAAATAATCTGTGAATCTTGCAACATAGCTGAATTATGAACCCAGACAAAGCATTAAGCCTCACAGGCAAAGTGGTCGTCATTACCGGCGGTGTCAGTGGCATCGGTGCCGGTATAGCAGTGCGTTTCCTTTCTGCGGGTGCTACCGTCGTAGCTTGTTCTAGGCGTAAACCAGCTAATTTGCCTTGTTACGAAAGTCGTACACTCGAGTATTTTGAATGTGATGTACGCAAAGCTGAATCGTGCCAGTTGTTTGTAGAGTCAGTTTTCGAACGTCACGGTCGACTGGATGCTTTAATTAACAATGCTGGTGGTAGTCTCGAGATGGATTCGGCAACCGCCCTGCCTAATGTCATTGAGAACATCATTCAACTTAATCTCATCGGCGCATTTTTCATGAGCCAAGCTGCCCATCGCGTTATGACTCGTCAAAATAGTGGTGGATCAATTATCAATATCTGTAGTGTCTCAGCGATTCGCGCTTCTCCCTACACGGCCGCTTATGGTGCAGCTAAGGCGGGCTTAGTTAATCTCACTGAGACATTGGCTATGGAGTGGGGGCCGCAGAATATTCGTGTCAATGCACTTATAGTTGGACTAATCGCTACACAGAACTCGCTCGATCACTACGGCGGTAAAGCTGGTGTAGAGCGTATTTCCGCCATGTTGCCACTACAAAGAATGGGCACTCCCTTAGATGTGGCTAACGCCTGCTTATTTCTTTGCTCATCATTAGCAGATTATGTGAGCGGCGCAAAAATTGCAGTGCATGGCGGTGGTGAGAAGCCAATTTTTTTAGATCTTGCCCGTGATAAATAAATTTTATGCAGTATCTATAAATATGCTCTATTATAGTTTTAAGTGTTACAAGCTGAAGCAGCCGCTTTGGGAAGGAATATATAGCAGAGATGGTATATGAATCCGCAAGAACTGAGGCGGATCTTTGGGTTTCTTGCTACGGGAGTCACGGTTGTTACAGCTATCGGCCCTCAGGGCGAGCCAGTTGGGGTCACCGCAAACTCAGTCACTTCAGTATCACTTGATCCGCCTTTGATTCTTTGGTGCCTTACTACCAAGAACATCAACTTGAGCGCTTTTGCTTTACATGCTCCGTTCTCTGTCAATGTATTGACTGAGCAGCAAACAGAAATAGCTAAAAATTTTGCGCGCTCGGGTACCACTAAGTTTAGAGCCGACACTTACTCGCGCAATACGTCTCAGCCGCCAACTATCAGTGATGCTTTGGCACGTATAGTTTGCCGTGTGGTAGCGCTACACCTTGCCGGTGACCACACAATCATAGTAGGTAGTGTTGATTCCTTCGAATCCCGCGAGGGATCACCTTTAGTATTTCAATCTAGTCGCTTTGGCCGATTTCTGCCCGCTCAAGCGTCTGCAGATGCCTTTGACCCATTACTTGATGTATGGATGTAAGCTAAATCACTTCTTAGTTTTAGGCTAAGAGCCTACTTTCGTGATGGAGTGTTATTTTTACCCCTAAAATTTTTGATTATTAATTATTTTAACTACTTCACTTCGTACAATTTTACCGAGCGCATTTCTTGGTAAATTTTCAGTTATTAGTAGTCTCTCGGGTGATTTGAAAATGGCAAGTCCTGCGTCCGAAAAAAACTTTTTTAGTATCGATAATTCAAGTTTCTTGCCCGCGCGCAGTACAACTACTGCGCCGATGCGCTCGCCTAATATTTCATCGCTGACTCCAACTATGCATCCTTCAAGTATCTCAGGGTGGCTACACAGTACATCATCGAGCTCTTCAGGAGAGATCTTAACTCCACCTCTAATAATTACTTGCTTAAGACGGCCAACAAATCGATAGTAACGAGGTACTGAATCTGTACCGGAGATCTCAAATAAATCACCAGTACGAAAAAAACCGTCATCAGTAAAACTTTGGCGTGTAATCTCTGGTGCTGCAAAATATCCGTCAAACACAGTGGGTCCACGAATCTGCATTTCGCCTGCTTCACCCGCCGCCAGTATTTCTCGACCTGTATTCACGTTAACAATGCGCGTCTCTATAAGTTTTGCACTACGATGTGGCCAAAACACCTCATTGCGACCAAAGCGTGGGAAAAATCGTGCACGTTGTGCAGAGTCTGGGGCTTCGCGTTTTCCGCTGACTAATGACATGCCTTCATTCGAGCCAAACATATTTACGATTTCGATATTAAAGCGATCGGCATAGCCTTGAATCATGGCAGGTTCCAAAGGCGCTGATCCTGAGCCAATACAGCGTAAACTTGAAAGATCCACTCCGGTTAATAAACGGTCATCTTTGAGTAGCATATTAAGTACTGCAGGTGGTGCGATAGCATAGTTTGGTTTCTCCGTTGCTATCTGGGTCAAATATACCGATAGTTCTAGAGGGTGGTGCAGGACTAGGGTGCCACGCGCATGTAACCAGCTCATAAAACAACCGCCGATGGCAGCCATGTTGATCAGCGGGAAAGGATTGAGTAGTACATCTCCTTCGCGCAACCCGGCGCCTTCAAAATGTGCATGGCTAATAGCATGCCAATGATTATGTGTGCGTGGCACTCCTTTGGGCGTGCCTTCAGTGCCAGATGTCCAGCATATTGTCATGACATCATCTGCGCTCGGGCTATGCTCATTGAGGTAATGAGTCAATTCAGTAACATTCGTTGAAGTAGCTTTAGCAGGAAATACAGACATGGGTCCATTTTCATTGCCAGAATAGTCATTACCTACTTCAGCTTCACAAAGAATCAGTTGCTTTGTGCTACCTAATACACTGGAATCTAAGAGCAGGGAGTAGGGCAAAGCATCTTTAAATTTTGCTACGGTGAGCAGAGCACGTGCGGAGGTAATTTTAATAATCTGTTGTAGTTCTTGATTTTGAAATTGCATTGGTACAGGGCTCAGAATAATACCTAAGCGAGCTGCTGCTAAATAGATTGCTGGATACTCTGCAATATTTGGTAGTTGTGTAATGAGAATATCATTGCGGCCTAAGCCTAGCTCGCGTAAGCGCAGTGCATAGCCTTGCACGCGTGTAGCTAGGGCTTGAAAACTTAACCGCAGCGGAGTTCCACCTACCAGAGCCGTGCGATTGGGCGGATCAACCAAAGCGATACGTTGTGGATGCTTCTCTACGGCTATATCAAATAGATCCGTAATTCGAGTGTCCCCCCAAAATCCATTGGCTCTATTTTGGCTTATGAGTGCTGCAGGCGTAGTTTGCATAGACAAGGTCCTGATTTATAGAAAAAGGATATGTTTTCTTTCTCAATTATCGATTCTATTCCAAACCAGCAGCGAAGAGCCTGCGCCAGAGCATCAATATGTAATTCTGTCCTATTTATTTAAACCATGGAATAAATGCATTCGTTTTACGCTCATATTCTGCAAAGGCCTCTGGACGCTTCTTGCGCATTCGGCGCTCTACTAAGCCGATGCCTAACGGCCCTAACAAAATGTAAAGCAAGGTTAATGGACTGACAATTGCAAGCCAGCCCCAAGGGGTCTCTAAAGCGACTAAAAAGAATCCACACCAAACTATAAATTCGCCAAAATAATTTGGATGACGTGAGTAACTCCACAGACCAGTTTGAAGCACTTTGTTGTTATTATTGGGATTTTTCAAGAACTTCTTCAGTTGAATATCGGCGACAGTCTCAAAAATTAGTCCAAAGATGTATAATAAAATGCCAACTGCGCTGAGAAGACCAAGATCTGGAGTGGATGTTCGTTGCCCCAAAAATAGTGGGAAAGCAATAGCTGCACCGCAGAGCGCGCCTAAGGATAAAAAAACATGAGTTAAGCTGTACCACACATAGCTCTTGTCAAGGGATTGAACATGGGTGCGCAGACGGGCATAGCGCGGGTCCTCATGGCCCCAATTGCGCAAGCCAATGTGCCAACCAAGTCGAGCTGCCCAAAGTAGTGTCATCACTAGAATAAGTCTTTGGCGCACAGGATTGCCCTCCCAGAGGGCGAAAATTATTACAGCAACCAAGGCTATGATGAAGGGATACATGGGATCCCCAATGCTAGAGTCCTTTATTAGGAGACTAATCAACCACAAAGTGATCCATGAGCTAAAGACTACAATAGAACTTAAAGCAGCCAAATAAATTATATCAATGGGCATCGTATTTTTTTCTGCAATTATTAGAGTCACTTGCTATATTGAACCACGATAATAGGAGGAACTATGTCAACAGGTCAACCGCAAGATCAGTCCTTTGTTAATTCGCTTTACGCATGGTACGTAGTGTTTGTACTAACCTTGGCTTACACCTGTTCTTTTATAGATCGCCAGATCCTCTCGCTATTAATTGAACCTATTCGGCGTGATTTACAAATAAATGATACCGGCATTGCGTTACTTGGTGGGCTCGCTTTTTCAATTCTCTACACCACGCTT
>SHZO01000067.1 GCA_009692285.1 Gammaproteobacteria bacterium
TCATCAATCTGAGCAAAGCTAATGACCAGTGGCGGCGCTACGATCATAGTGTCCCAGACTGCACGCATGACTAGTCCGTTGCGGATACTTAGGTCACGGCAACGACCACCTGCAGAGCCCCTCTGCGGAAAAAATTTTCGGGAGAATTTATTTGGCACTAACTCCAGCGCGCCAAGGAGTCCAAGACTTCGCGCTTCGCCCACCAAGGGGTGATTTGCAAGTTCGCGCCATCGCCTTGCCCAATAGGGGGCTAGATCTTCACGAACACGCTCAATTATTTGCTCAGATTGGATAATCTGTAAATTAGCCAAGGCCACTGCGGCGGCTACGGGGTGCCCCGAGTAGGTAAAGCCATGAGAAAATTCCCCCCCCTCACTATTTAGTACATCTGCAACCTTTTTGCTGACCATAAGGGCCCCCAAAGGAAGATAACCAGAGGTAATGGCCTTTGCGAGTGTCATAAAGTCCGGGCGTGTACCGAAGTACTCACAACCAAACCACTGGCCAGTACGACCAAAACCACATACTACTTCGTCTGAGGCAAGGAGAATTCCATATTTATCTACGATTCGCTGAATCTCTGGCCAATAGCTACTCGGAGGTATCACCACACCACCCGCACCTTGCACGGGTTCTGCAATAAAAGCTGCAACAAGTTCTGGCCCTATTTCTATAATTTTAGCTTCAAGTTCACGTGCGGCGCGCAACCCAAACTCCTCAGGGTCGAGATCTCCCCCGCACTCGAACCAATACGGCTGAGCAATATGAACAATATCAGGGATTGGAAGTCCGCCCTGTGAATGCATCGCCTGCATGCCTCCCAGGGAAGCACCCGCCATAGTGCTCCCGTGGTAACCATTCCACCGACTAATGATTACTTTTCTATTTGGCTTATCCTGCAAAGCCCAATAGCGGCGCACCATTCTCACAAGTGTATCGTTTGCTTCACTCCCCGAGCCAGTAAAAAAAGTGTGATTAAACTGAGGCGGAGTAAGCTTAGCCAATAACGCAGCCAGCTCGATTGCCGGCGGATTAGCACACTGAAAAAAACTATTGTAATACGGAAGTTTTAGCATTTGTTTCTGAGCTGCAGTGGCCAACTCAGCTCGACCATAACCTAGCGCAACGCACCAAAGTCCAGACATCCCATCGAGAAGCTTATTACCTTCTGAGTCCCAAAGATAAATGCCTTCAGCATGGGTGATGATGCGCGCACCTTGCGCAGCCAAAGATTTATGATCTGTAAATGGATGTATAAAATGAGCTGTATCGAGCGCTTGCCATTCGGCTGTAGTTCGCACAGCACTCATACGTTTAACAACAAATGCTCACGCTCCCATGAGCTAATAACCTGTAAAAAAACCTCATATTCAGCTTCTTTTACTATAGTGAATGCTGAAACAAACGGTTGGCTAAAAATTTCTATTAAACGATCACTTGCACGTAATTGACGGATTGAATCATCCAAACTGCGGGGTAAAGCAAAAGGCATATCATGTGCACTGCCAGAAATAGGATCAGTGGGCGTTAACCCATCTATCATACCAAGGTATCCGCAGGCTAAAGAAGCCGCAAAAGCCAAATATGGGTTGGCATCAGCACCAGAGAGACGATTTTCAACACGTCTATTTTGCGCATCGGACATGGGTACGCGCAAACCTGCTGTACGATTATCATAACCCCATTGCACATTAATTGGCGAAACTTGAAAGCGCGAAATGCGTCGATAAGAATTCACATTGGGCGCAAGCAGTGCCATGGCAGAGGGCAAATAACGCTGCAAACCGGCAATATGAGAGAAAAAAAGCGACGTAGGCGATCCATTAGGCGCAGAGAAAATATTTAATCCGGTTTTTGTATCCACAATACTTTGGTGGATATGCATAGCACTCCCAGGCTCTTTAGCATGTGGTTTAGCCATAAAAGTCGCATACATTTTGTGGCGTAAAGCAGCCTCGCGAGCTGTACGCTTGAACATGAAGGCCTGGTCTGCAAGATCTAGTGCATCACCATGCAGAAGATTAATTTCCATCTGTGCTGGCCCATCTTCATGAATTAGCGTATCAATCGCAATATCTTGGTCTTCACAGAATTGATATACATCATCAAATAGAGGATCAAATTCATTGACTGCAGCAATACTATAGGACTGCCTGCCGGGCTCAGCTCGGCCAGATCGCCCAATTGGAGGCTTGAGTTGATAGTCCGCATCAATGTTAGGCTCAATTAAATAAAACTCTAACTCAGGAGCAACAACCGGTTTCCAGCCTTTTTGCCCATAGAGATCCAGCACATGGCGTAACACTTCACGGGGGGCCATCTGCACACGCCGACCATCGCCATAAAAACAATCATGGATAACTTGCGCTGTAGGCTCTGCCGTCCACGGTACACGCCGGACCGTTCGCGGATCAGGTTTAAGAATGATGTCAATTTCTGCAGGGCTCATTGCTGCAGCCGTGTCCTCGGGGTAATCACCAGTGACAGTCTGGAGAAAAATACTCTCTGGCAGTCGCATCCCCTGATCTCCAGCAAATTTTTGCGCAGGCATCACTTTGCCTCGTGCAATGCCGGCCATGTCAGGCACTATTGCTTCAACTTCTTGAATACCATAGTCTTTAAAAAATTGACTAATTAGATCTGACATACCTTCAGCCTCGTTAGTGTACTGCCCGAAGAGCTGCACGTTCACGCGCCGCATCACCAAAAGCGGCGAATAAAGCACGTGAAAAATTATTAGACATTACCTGCCATTCAGGGTGCCACTGGACAGCACGAGTGAAAGCTGGCGCATTTGGCAAAGAAAAAGCTTCAATCAAACCATCTGGTGCGCGCGCCTCAACTTGCAATCCCACACCGAGCTCTCTCACACCCTGCGCATGCAAAGAATTAACAGAGATTCGCTCTAAACCATTCGCCCAGCCACGCATCGGACCCACAGGCTCAAGCAACACTTCATGAGAGGGGCCATATTGAAGATCCAACGACAAGTGTTTGTTCTCGCGGTGATCCAAGAGCCCCGGCACCTCGTGAACTGATTGCCACAACGTACCCCCCAAGGCAACATTGATCTCTTGAAAGCCTCGACAAAGTCCGAGGATAGGGACGCCTACAACCACGGCACGTGCAATCAAGGGCAGCGTCGTACTATCACGCTCGGGGTCATGCAATGTGCCCAGCGCACTCGGTTCACCACCGTAACGGTAAGGCTCCACGTTTGATGGACTCCCGGGAAATAGTAAACCGTCGAGCCGGCTGAGCACTTCATCCACATCCAAGGCATTGGGTAAAACGGGAATAAACAGTGGTAGAACGTCAGCTGCTTGAGTCAATGCGTGCGCATATTTCTCGCCCACTGCATGAAATGGGTGTAACCCAAGCATACGGCGATCAGCAGGAATACCAATTACAGGACGGGCAAGCATGACGAAATGTTGCGTTGCAGTAAATTACAGACGCAACTCTATTAGAACACATCTAAAGAATTCTAGGCACGCTGAGTGCTTACAATTTTTTGAAATCTAAGCGAGAATAGCATTGTAACTTATTGTTTTTAAGAAGAACTTATGATTAATTCTACCCCGCAAGAATTAGCCCATTTTTTAGTAAAATACCCGAAGACCCGTTTTATAGATGTCTTTCTAAATGATCTAAATACAGTCGAGCGAGGTAAACGGCTAGATCTTGCAAGCGCCGCGGCTGTCTATGGTCCGGGTATGTTACTTCCGGGTTCTATGTTTGCCCTCGATGTGCTCGGCGGCACAGTACAAGCCACTGGCTTGGGTTTTGATGAAGGTGATGCCGATCGCCCCTGTCGCCCGCTACCTTACTCACTTGTACCGGTACCTTGGCTGAATGACGATGTTGCTCAACTTCAAGTGAGTATGTACGAGCCCGATGGCAGGCCTTTTTTTGCAGACCCTCGCCATGTGCTCGTCAAAGTACTAGATAGATTTCATCGCCTGAACTTAACCCCAGTAATTGCACTCGAGTATGAGTTCTACTTCATCGATCGGGAGCGTACTGCGCAAGGTATGCCGCAGCCGCCACCTTTACCTTTAACTGGTCGACGCGAATATCGGACACAAATAAATTCCATGACGGATCTCAATGAATTCTCAGCCGTCTTAGCGCAAATCGATGCTGTCTGTCGACAACAGAACATTCCAGCCACTACAGCATTAGCTGAATACGGTCCAGGACAATTTGAAGTAAATCTTGCTCACCAAGCTGATGCTCTTCGCGCATGTGATGAAGCCTTACGTTTTAAGCGTGTGGTGCGGAGCGTAGCACGCGCACAAGGCTGGGATGCCACTTTCTTGCCAAAGCCATATCGCGACATGGCAGGCTCAGGACTTCATGTTCATGCGAGCATACTGGATGCAGCTGGACGCAATATTTTTGAATGTGATGATAATTTGCAGAACTTAGAACTACGCCATGCACTCGGAGGCTTAGTCGCCACCTTAAGTGAAGGTATGGCATTATGCGCACCAGGGCCAAATTCTTTCCGTCGGTTTCAATCCCAATCTTATGTACCAATGATCGCATCTTGGTCGGTTAATAATCGTGGCTCCGCCATTAGAATTCCTGTAAGTGACGCAAAGAATAGACGTATAGAACATCGATTAGCTGGCGCTGATGCAAACCCCTATTTAGTGGCGGCTTGGATGCTAGCGGGTATTTACCATGGAATATCGCATTCCTTAACCCCACCACCGCCTATCTCCGGCAATGCTTACGAGATGCAGGGCCCTGCCCTGCCAACACATTGGGCAACAGCAATTGAAAAATTTTCTGCCAGTGAATTTGGGGGGGTCTACTTAGGTAAGCCATTTCAGAATTTGTATTCAACCGTTAAGCAATCGGAACTTAATGAATTTAATTCTTATGTTACCCCACTCGAGATCGAGTGGTATATGGGCGCAATCTAAAGATGTACAGGATCTAAGAATGGTTGCGGCTGCACACATCAATTCTTGGTATGCCCTCACAACCCCTGATCGCACCGCAAATCCAGCCCTAGAGGGTAATATTGACTGCGATGTATGTGTTGTCGGCGCTGGGATTGCCGGCTGCTCTACTGCATTGCATCTTGCTGAAAAAGGATATCGTGTTGTTTTGTTAGAAGCAGAACGCATTGCATGGGGCGCATCGGGGCGCAGTGGTGCGCAAGCTATCTTTGGCGTGGCTTGCGGTCAAAAAAAACTTGAAAAACTTGTCGGCTTATCGGATGCGCGAGCCATCTGGGATATTACCGTTGAAGGTTTAAAATTACAGCGCGATCTAATTAGTAATCAAAAAATTGATTGCGATTATGTCGCTGGACAAATTCAAGTTGCCCAGAAACCGCGCCAAGATCAAGATCTCAGAGCGGAATTCATACAACTACAGCAACGTTATAACTATCAGTCAGTTTCATTAATCGAGCGTGATGCATTAAACACTCTACTTGCGAGTGAACGATACTTCAGCGGCATGTTAGATACTGCCAGCGGCCACTTGCATCCTCTTAAATATACAGAAGGTTTAGCCGCAGCAGCGATGCGTGCTGGTGTTAAAATATATGAACGCAGCGGGGCTTTAAGTTACACCCGCCAGAATAAAAAACTCAATGTCACTACGGCCGCAGGCATCGTACGCTGCACCTCCCTTGCCTTATGCGGCAATGCTTGGCTCGGACCCTTTGCACCAACACTTGCTAAGAAAATAATAGGTGTAGGTACCTATATGATTGCCACTGAATCCTTAGGCCAAAATCGTGCTGCTGCACTTATTACAAATAATGCTGCTATCACAGACATGAACTGGATCTTAGATTATTTTCGACGCTCTTCAGACCACCGCTTACTCTTTGGAGGCCGCGTGAGCTACTCTGGTCTGGACACTGTCAACACAGCAAGAGCTACACGTGCAAGAATGCTTCAAGTATATCCTCAACTAAAAGATGTCAAAGTTGAGTACGCTTGGGGAGGCTATGCTGATATCACAATGAATCGAGCACCGCACTTTGGGCGCCTCGAACCGGATGTATATTTTTTACAAGGATTCTCTGGGCACGGCATTGCACTAACTGGCATTGCTGGCAAGTTACTCAGCGAAGCAATTGCGGGCACAAACGAACGTTTTGATTTATTTGCAAATATACCGCATCGAAATTTTCCAGGTGGTGCCGCCCTGCGTCGGCCTGCGCTAATGCTCGCGATGCTCTGGTACAGACTACGTGACCTACTCTAATTCTTCAGCCATCTTAAGTTGCTCGGTGAAAAATCCTATGCTCAGAAATTTGTGCCACCACTGAATATACAGCTGGGACGACCACCAAAGACAGGAGCGTGGAGGTCACCAAACCACCAATCACCGATATGCCCAAAGGCGCTCGAAATCCGCCATCGGGCCCTAAACTTAAGGCAATAGGTAACATCCCTGCGCCCATGGCAATAGTTGTCATTAACACAGGGCGAACGCGCTTACGACAGGCTTCAATTAAAGCGTCATGGCGCGACAAACCAGCCTTCTCACCTAAAATAGCGTAATCGACAATTAAGATTGAATTTTTAGTCGCAATACCAGTCAGTAACAGCAAGCCAATTAAGGAAGGCAAAGATAAAGCATAGCCCGTAAGCAGTAACATACCGAAAGCGCCACCACCACACAGGGGCACGGCAGCCAAAATTGTCAGTGGCTGGCTGCCACTTTTAAATAGCACCATAAGTACTAGATAAATACACACCAAACCAGTGAGCAGTGCTAAGGCAAAACCAACAAATAATTCCACAAAAGCCTCGGCATCTCCTGCAGGCAAAATACGTACACCACCAGGCAAAATCTTCAGTACTGGTAATTGACGAACTTTATTCATCACATCACCTAGCGGCTGACCGTTGAGATCCGCAGTCACGGTCACGTTACGCTCACGATCAACTCGATCGATGCGCGCTGGGCCACTACCTTCTGTAATATCAGCGACCGAGGAAAGAGGTACGGATCCACGCGCACCAGGCACTCGCAATTGACCGAGTACGGAAATATCCGTCAATGACGTGCCAGCTAACTGAACACGTATTGGAACTTGCCGATCAGCTAGATTAAGCTTAGCCAAGCGTTGAATAAAATCGCCAGTAGTCGCAATACGTGCAGCATCGGCAATGTCTATCGTTGAAACCCCTAAATCTGCGGCGCGTGCAGGATTAGGTCGAATAATGATCTCAGGTCTTAGTAACGCCGCCGAGGTCGTCACCACGCCCAAACCAGGTACAGTGCGAATAGCTGCCGCAATCTCACGGGCTGTTTTTTCAACCAACTGCGCTTCGTCACCAGTCAAATTCATAACGAGTCGGCCACCAGGACCCATAGTCGCAAAAGTCAAACGGATTCCAGGCATATCAGTCAACAAACCACGTATTGCAGCCTCAAGTTGTTGACTATTACGTTTACGCTTTTTAATGAATTCTAGCGTCAGATTAATGCGCCTTACCTCTGAGAAGCTGACAGATCCACCCATGCCCGTTCCGCCTTCTGCACCTACTGTAGTGAAAACAGATTGAAGCTCAGGAACAGATGCACGTAGCCGCTCCCTCACTTCACGTGCAGCATTCAAAGAATCTACCAAACGAACACCTGGCGGTAATTCGAGTTGTAACTGTATGCGAGCGACATCGGTAGAAGGTAAAAATGTTTTGGAGATAAAAGGTATAAGGGCTAAAGCCAAAATAAAAGTTGCCGCTGCTATCAGAATAGCCCAGCGACGATAATGTAAAGCCTTTTCAACCCAGCCAATATAGCGCCGCATCATTGGTGTATCGGT
>SHZO01000068.1 GCA_009692285.1 Gammaproteobacteria bacterium
GGCCGCCTACCATATAGCGCACATGCGACTTAGCTAAATCGTTATCCGTCATGTTTGTCACAACGTAGCTAGTGCTGAGCAATTTACTTATTACCGCTAACCCCTCAGGTTCTCCGTGCGTTAAGGCGAGACCGACAAATATCCTAGCGGTTTTCTTATCTGCATAACGGTAGTTAAATTCGGTGATACTGCGATTACCAATTGCGCGACAGAAATTCAAGAAACTACCTGTAACCTCAGGAATTTCGACGGCTAACAACAGTTCTCTTTGAGCACCAATTTCAGCGCGCTCTGCAACATAAAGTAAACGTTCAAAATTCATATTAGCACCACAGTTGATGGCGACAAAGCGCTTTCCTATGCAGGCTTCACGTGTAATATATTTTTTTATAGCTGCAACAGCTAAAGCACCAGATGGTTCAACAATAGTGCGCGTATCTTCAAATATATCTTTTATTCCTGCGCATATTTCATCGGTACTTACTAACATCATTTCATCAACAAGCAATCTAGCAATACGGAATGTCTCCTCACCCACACGCCGAATAGAGACGCCGTCTGCAAAAGTACCTGCGCGCTCTAAGATAACCCGCTGCCCACTAATTAAAGAATCATGCATAGCAGGAGAATCAGCTGAATTAACTCCAATAATACGAATATGTGGGTATATATGTTTTAAATAAATTGCAATACCAGCTATCAAACCACCACCGCCGACTGGCACAAAAACTGCATCTACATCACCACCAGATTGAAGTGCTATTTCCATGCCTATAGTTCCCTGCCCGGCAATTACATCGGGATCATCGAACGGATGGACAAAAACTAAATTACGCTCTTGTGCAATTACCAACGCCCGCTCATAAGCGCTGTCATAATCTTCGCCATAAAGTATGGTTTCTCCGCCTAGGTCGATCACAGCCTGCACTTTTATAAGCGGCGTGTTTTTTGGCATGATAATTATTGCTGAAATTCCATAGCGAGAGGCTGCCAATGCAACCCCCTGCGCATGGTTCCCAGCTGAAGCACAAATTACACCTCGAGCGGCATCACTAACAGATAGATTAGCTATTTTGTTATAAGCACCGCGTAACTTAAAAGAAAATACAGATTGCAAATCTTCGCGTTTTAGTAGTACCACATTCTTTAAACGACGTGATAATCGCAATGCTTCTTCAAGTGGTGATTGAATTGCTACATCATAAACACGCGCACTAGAAATACGCCCAATATATTCTTCAAAAATTGAGCTCTCCATATTTATTCTGAGATTTCTGGGGTAGCTTTTACTGTCTCGCGCGCAAATGCGCCATAGACACGCTGCACAAATGCATCACGCTCTAACTTACTGCGTGCGATATCCTCATCTGAGGGTTGGTAATGCTCTATCAAGTCAGTTGTAACTACGCCTTTTTGAGCGAGCAGCATTTCTACTACACGCATACGTTCTTTTTGCACCCAGAGCTCGGAGCCTAGCTCGAGTGTTACAGCAATCAAATTATCGATTGCGGGGTTATCAAAAAATGCTGGCTCCGGGGCAGGCATAGGCATAACTATCTGCTCGCTTTGCATGATTTACTCATAGTATGAATAGCATACCGGAAGAGGTGCGAATAGATATACTGTGAATATTATAGTTGACGCGATTTTATCCTTTATAACAATTATGCGCAACATCTGGATTTTAACTTTAGCACAGGCTTTTTCTGCCTGTGGAACCATCATGCTTGTAGCTTTTGGTGGTATTGCTGGAAGCCGAATAGCTCCAGAACCCTTACTAGCAACCTTACCATTGTCACTATCGGTTTTTGGAATTGCCTGCACCTCTTTACCTGCCGCCCTTTTAATGCAGCATACCGGGCGCAAACATGCGTTCATTGGCAGCGCCTGCATTGCTGCCTTAGCCGCTCTTGGCTGCTCGTGGAGTATTGCTCATAATAATTTTTGGGCTCTCTGTCTCTCTGCTTTCTTCATTGGAAGCAATATGGCATTCGTGCAGCAATATCGTTTTGCAGCTGCAGAATATGTTCCGCCAGAACTCGCCGGCCATGCTATCGCCACTGTAATGTTAGGGACTCTTTGTGCGGCCATCTTGGGTCCAAGCATCGGCCAGGTAACTAAATCAATTGGTCATTGGCCGGAATTTACTGGCAGCTACTTGATGCTTGCTGGATTGTGCCTCTGCGCTGCGTTAGTACTCTCACGTTTACCCGCCCCAGCCTCTGTTCCTATGTCTAATGAACTATCAGCTCACTCACTAAATTCATTTTTAAAAATTCCAGCATATCGTTTTGCAGTGCTCTGCGGAGTAACTTCTTATGCAGTGATGAGTTTCATCATGACTGCCACGCCATTAAGTATGCATGTTCACGATGGTATTAGTAGCAGCCGGACTACAAGCGTTATTACAGCTCACTTGCTATCTATGTATATCCCATCGCTCGCGGCTCCTTTTTTAATTCATAAACTAGGGGTTAAAAAAATGATACATATTGGCGTGTTATCCAACTTAGCTAGCGTTGTAATTAGCGCGGCATTTAATCATTCATTTGTAAATTACTTAATTTCCCTAATATTATTAGGAATTGGCTGGAACTTAATGTTCGTAGCCGCAACGTCTTTGCTTACGTTAACTTATGCGCCTGAAGAGCGTTTTCGCGCCCAAGGCTTTAATGATTTGTCAGTCTTTAGTTCGCAAGCTATCGCATCATTCCTAGCTGGCACAGCCATACAAACGATAGGCTGGCAATCCTTAAATATTGTAACTATCCCATTGCTACTTTGGGTCCTTTGGAACGCCCGCAGCATTAGTATCAAATGAATTTCTATCCGAGGGCTCAACGCAGCACGGGCGGACATTTTGGTTTTCTAGCTTCACCACCAACTTTAGCACGTACAGTGGCGCGTGCTGCAGCTCATTGTGCAATTATACAAAGAATTGAACTTGAATCTTCGCCGGCAGACCCCAGCCTTGAAGAGCTGCTTACATATTCTATTAATTGGCTCAAGGATAACAATTTCTTTAAAGAATTAGAAGAAGCTGAAAAAAAACTGGTTATAGCGCCCTTTGGCACATTAACTAAAAAAATTATTGATCCGTACTCTGCGTATGCAGAAACAGCATGCATAATTGCCTGGGCACTACGTTGCGCTGTTATTCCTGCTTTTGACACCGATGCTGATGCCGCAGAAATTGCCCTGCAACTTGGGTGGCTCACTGATGCTGGTGCTCAATTAAAAACTACGGCACATTTGCGTGATCGCACAGAGATTAGCCAAGTACTCGATGTGATGAGCGCTGTACACTGGCGTTTACTTGAACATTTACAGCGCCCAACTAAGATATCTTTACAGAGCTGGGCCGCAGACATATATGCTTGGCCAGAAGGTGTAACACCAGTTGGACTACTTCATGAAGATTTGCAACTTGAAGGTAAATCAATCATGGATCAAAGCTCCAAGCAATTACTGTCCGCGGTACGACGCATTCAAGAAAGACACCGCGCCTTGCTTTGGTTGCTCGGGCAAGACCAATGTTACTCTAGTATTATTACCATACCTTAATTTTCTACGTAGAGTCTAAAAATGCATATAAACGCATTTGGTTGGAATGTCCCTGAATTTGGAGGCATTGAAGTTATGCAGTGGGAAGCCTTATCGCCACTGATTCCAGGGCCCGATCAACTTTTAGTACGCGTTCATGCCTCTGGCATTAACTTTGCTGAAACGCGTATGCGAACCGGCACCTATTCAGGTCAAGCAGTGCCATTTATCATGGGAATGGAATCTGCTGGCGTCGTAGTTGCAGTGGGCCCAGGAGTCACAGCATATAAAAATGGTGCTCGTGTGTTCGGTCGCGCGCGCGGTTCACATGCCACGCACGTTATTTTTGATGTGCCACACACTTTGCCACTTCCGGATTCCTTGGACTTCATTGCAGGCGCAGCCATCCCTGTAGGTTGGCTAACTGCCTGGCATGCGCTGACAACCGTAGCCCGTGCACGGGCGGGCGAACGGGTGTTAATTGAAGCCATTGCGAGCAGCGTTGGAAGTGCGGCGCTACAAATAGCTAAATGGCAAGGATGCTGGGTTGCAGGCACTGCCAGTCGTAATGATAAGTGTGCCCTTAGTATTGAAGCGGGTGCTAATGCCGCTTACAACTATAAGACAGACAACCTCGCGGAACGTGTTATGCAAGATACTTCAGGACACGGAATCGACGTTGGACTTATGACCATTGGCGAAGAAACAGCAAGCGCCTTATTTGACTCGATGGCTTATGAAGGCCGCATTGCGATGTACGGTAGCACCGGTGGGCGTCAGGTGTGCTTTAACTTAAATATTGGTACACGCAATCTGCAATTACTCGCCATGAGTATCTCAACCAGCAGCCATTTCTTACCTGTAAGCATGCGTACTTTTCGTGAGATTGCTTTGCCGTTATTTGCTAGCAAAAAATTTACGGCGGTGATTAGTAAGGTCTTACCTATGAAAGACTTAGCGCTAGCGCATGCTATGGTTGACTCGCGAACTCACTTCGGAAAAATTATTTTAGTCAATGATTAAACTTAATGACGACTTTTCCATCACGGTCACCGCCAGTGTGTGCCGCACGCTCACAAGCCTCAACAATCGCTGTGAGCGGATAAACATCTGCAATTTTAGCTACTAGCTCGCCACTAGAGATCAGAGCTGCAAGCCTTGCATACAGGGCGCGTACTTGACTAGCTGATCGTAAAGTTGAAAATTGGCGAACAAAGCTTAAACCACGCAAACGAATATCTTGGCGAAACATCAAATAAAAATCTAACTGGCAAGGTTCTCCTGACATAGAACCATAACTCACAACAGTACTACTCGGAGCCAAACATTCCGCAAGACGCTGTGTCGCTGCACCACCTACAGCATCGATACCCAATTTTACTGGTGCGCCACCGACAGCGAGAGCAACTTGATGAGCAAGCTCTGGCCCATCCATCAAGACAATATCGCCACCGAGTTCTAATATCTCCTGACTCATTTCTTTACGTCGCACCACATTCACAGTGCGCACCCCTTTTATTTTAGCTAGTCGAATTAGGTAACGCCCACAACTTGAATTAGCGGCATTTTGAATAAGCCACTCGCCCGGTTGAAGCTCTGCAAAATCTTCTAGCAAAACTTCAGCAGTTGGCCCATTTACTGTTAGTAAACTTAATTGAATAGCATCACCACAGGGAGCAGGCATACAGTTGGCCGCACGACACCGAACTTCTTCCCGAAACGTACCCCACCCAAGAGTTGGAAAAACTCGGTCTCCCACCTTGTATTCTGAGACAGCTTCCCCTACCCGCACCACATAACCTATCCCTTCAAAACCAGGTGTCCGCGGCAATGGAAATTTAAAAGTTCCAGTTCCTGTAATAGTGCGAAGATCTGCAATATGCATTGCAGCAGCTTCCATGCGTACTATGATTTCATCAGAACCGGGCTGTTCAGAAGGAATATCAACCACACGCAAAACATCTCTTGGCTGGCCATATTCAGTATGTATCGCAGCTAAGGGCATCTAGATAATTCCACGCTTTTTAAGTCGGGCAATAGCATCGAGCTGTCTGTGTTGAAAATAGCTTCGATCTGGTATTAAAAGTTTACCATCTTTTAGCAACCCATTAGGACGGCGTATATCTGCCCCCATATAGGATTGCACAAACATATCCAGCGCCTGACGCGAGAGCATATTGCTCATAGCTGGGCGTTCCCGGTAAGCACGCAAACCAGCCATATCTAAAAAACTATTTGCAACAGAAGACTCACCAGCACCAGCCAAAATTATTTGATTGCCATAATAATCAATGATGTCTGAAAAACCATTACTAGAATCAACAGGAACATCTATACCACGTAATGCAGCATTATTTGCCGAAACTACATAAGCCAAGTTTTCCAATGCGCGCGCGCGTCTGGCGATTTGTTTAATAGTCAGATTTGGAGAGCCCACTTCACTAGTAGAATGTAGAAAAATTTCAGCTCCTCGAATAGCATGTGCCCGGGCAATCTCTGGATAAAGTATTTCCTCTGAGGCAATCGCAGCGATCTTACCAATGATTGTATCTGCCACAGGAAAGACACCATCTAACCCGTAGATATCTAAATACTGATCCCACACATCATGAGGAGTTGGAGCAAATATTGAAATTAGGCGGCGGTAAGTTAAAATTCTATTGCCTGAAGGATCAAAAACCCAACAGGCCTGAAAATAAATTCCTGGGAAATGCTGATCAGTCTCATAACCATTGCCAGCTAAAAAAATATTATGCTTTTGTGCAAGCCTTGCAAGCGCTTCATATTCAGGCCCACTAGGCGCGATAGCACCTTTCTCAGCCCACTCGCCAATACTCTCACCCCAAGGTGGCCCGCTTAGAATGTACTCGGGCAATACAACAAGCTTAAGTTCTATCCCAATCCAACGACTCGCACCAGCAATCGCAACATCAATGCGTTCTAATGATGCTTTCATTCGAGCAGCTGCACTAGCGCGGCCCGAATCAGGGTGTACTCCGTCACCATCGATTTGCAAAGCAAGCGCAATAAACCGATCTAATTTAACTACATTCATAATATTTTGCTCACTTCAAATTTCTATATTCTGCCAAGTCACTCCAGGTCTGCATATTAAAAATGCGCCCCTGAGCTACTAAAAATCTATCGCAAAAACGTACGCCTTTAAAAGTTACACCATCGAGCCATGCACCAGAAATTGTTCCACGTAAATATATAGCGATCCCAGTAGATGACTCACTGGCTTCAAAAATTTCAGTAAACTTCTGAAGTGAGCTATAACGAGTTTCACTAAAGGCTATAAATTCTTGCATATTAGTGAATGAAAAGTTACCAGAAATAGTTAATAAGAAATTTTCAGAAAGTATATTGTTAATGATGCTGAAGTTCTTGTGTGCTAACGCATCCATAAACTCTCGAACCACTTCAATAGCCATCGTACGCTCAGTGCGTGCCGCACCCACTACAATTCCAGATTCACCTAAAGTGATGCTCATCGAACCTGCGCAGCCTCTAATTGCACTACTGATTCGCTATAGGCCTGACGCCCACTAGCGAGGTAAACCGTAAGCACCCCACTGCCGGCGAAAATTACTGTCATCAGCGACCATCGAACCCCATCAGTACTGGTAAAGAACTGATCATTCAGCAAGCCAATAGCTAGCGGACCAATCAACATCCCTAATCCATTGATAGTTAAAATATAAAGCGATGAAATTTGTGCCCTGAATTCTCCGGGAGTAATAAATAACATTGCTGCTGCTCCACAAGCGGCACTCATCGCTCCACTTAAAGTCGAAGGTATAAGAAAGCATAAAGCCATCTCTGGTGAAGTTGCCAGAGGTAGTAAGCCTGTAGAGATCACTAAGATTATCATCGCTACTATTGAAGCTATTAGGGGACCGTCTTTATGACCTTGTTTAACTAAGTAGGTGATAAAGAAACCACCAGTAATAGCTCCAATTGGACCAAAAATTAATAAAATACAACCATAAGCAAATGAAAACTGTCCCGTTTTCCAGCCCCAAACTCTATCAAACAAAGTAGGCAGCCACTGAAGAGTAGCGCCCACCAAAGGGGAGCCAACCAAACCTAGAAATAAAGGGAGATACGCGGATCGATTTGCAGAAACATAGGCTACGCATTTTCTTACTGAAGCATCATGAGCATTTTTTGCGAGCCGCTCACGACGTCGGGGCTCACGAATTGTCGTCCATA
>SHZO01000069.1 GCA_009692285.1 Gammaproteobacteria bacterium
AGATCCTTACTACCGAAACGTTATGAAGAATAGTCAGATCTATGCTGATCGGCTTGCTGCTGGTGATGTAATGGTAGGGGAGACCGTGGCTCAGATTCACGAATCAAATCACGTGGACTATAAAGTAGGGGACTACGTTACTGTACGTAATGGTTGGCAGCAATATGCTGTTTCCTCAGGGCAGGGGGTGCGCAAACTTGATCCTGAAATTGCACCAATTTCCACAGCCTTAGGTGTTCTCGGTATGCCAGGACTCACTGGCTATGCAGGTACGGTTTACTTAGGGCAGCCTCTACCCGGCCAGACATTTGTTGTCTCTGCCTGCACAGGCCCTGTGGGAACGACCGCTGGTCAAGTTGCTAAGCATATGGGCGCACGCGTGGTAGGCATAGCTGGCTCAGCAGAAAAGTGTGCATTTGCGGTTAAGGAATTGGGGTTCGCCGCCTGTGTCAATTATAAAGAAGGGGATCTCGTTGCAAATCTTAAGGCTTCCTGTCCCGATGGTGTAGATGTGTACTTTGACAATGTTGGTGGGGATACCCTCAGTGCGGTGATACGAAATTTGGCGATGGGTGCCCGTATTGTTCTTTGTGGGATGATTGAAGCCTATAGCATGGATATACCCCCGCCTGGTCCTTGGCTTGGGCCTGTTGTTGGTGCCCGAGCCACAATGAAGGGATTAGTGGTTTATGATCATATGCACCGCATGCCCGAGATGATCAAGATTATTAGTGCTTGGATTCGTGCGGGCAGTTTCAATTACCGAGAAGACATGACTAATGGATTGCAGGCTGCGCCTGAGGCATTTTGCGGTCTAATGCGCGGCAAGAATTTTGGGAAATCTCTAGTTCAAATTGGTCCAGAATAAATTTCGAGCGTATTGTTTTTTATTAAAATTACAATCAATACAATTACTTATATAGTTATTTAAAGAGTCTACTTGATCATTTACAATTTCTCTTTATCTTCCCCCCCACATTAAATTGAGCATCTTCGTGCATTTGCTTGTTTTACTTAAAGTTTGGATTTTTTGTAAAAATAGTCCTACCGGAAATTCATATTCATGAACCGTTATTATGTTCCTTTACGCTTATGAGTCTGTACACCACTTGTTCATTATGTTTTCATTACGATATTATTAAAAATCTACCATGGGATTATGTCTATGCAGCTCAAAATGATTCGCAAATTTAGTTATGCTCTGAATCTCACGGTCCTTACAGTGCTTTCTGCATCCGGTGCTTTCGCGCAAAACTCTGTCAACGGTGCTGATAACCTCGTCCTTCAAGAAATTGTAGTGACGGCACGCAAGCGCGAAGAGTCTTTAATCGATGTGCCCTTGACTGTTACCGCGGTCTCTGCCGCAACCATTGCACAGTTGGGCATCCAAGACTCGCGGGATCTTGCCATGTATATACCTGGTTTCTCTAATACTTCTGCCTTTGGTAGATCAAGCAGTGAGCGTCCTGTGATACGAGGTCAGTCTAATATTTTAGGTGATCCTAATGCCTCATATTTTGTCGATGGTGTCTACTTAGCTGGAAGCACTAGTAACACTGAAACAGCAAACTTGGAACGTGTTGAAATAATAAAAGGTCCTCAGGCGGCGCTATTTGGCCGCGCTACCTTTTCCGGTGCAATTAATTATGTTACCAAAACACCTACTAACCAATTTGAAGGTAAAGTAACTGCTACTTTCGCTGAGTTTAATCAATCAGACTTAATGGCTTATGCGTCAGGTCCTCTCGTGGACAACTTGCTTAAATACTATGTCGCTGTGAATCACACGCATTTTGGTGGTGCTTACGACAACCCACTCGACCAGCGGTTTAATATTGGCGAGGAACAAACAGACTCAGCTACTGTTAAGTTATTGTGGACGCCTAGTGAAAACCTCGAGATTACGGGTCTTTTGACTTATCTTAAAGATAAAGATGGTCCACCAGCTATTGGACTGCAAGGTCGAGAGTTTAATAACTGTCAGCTCACGAGCGCCGCACTGCCACGCAGCCGAGGTTACTACTGTGGCGAAGCTATACCAATTGATAAAATTACCATTCAACTACGTACGGATCTGTTTCCAGAACCCGGTATTCGACGCGAGCGCACCCGCGGTGCAATCACAGGTAAGTATAGCTTTATGGATGGCTATGAATTAGTTTCAACCTCCGGCTACAGTCTTGAGGATTACGACAATCAACTAGATGTCAGCTACGCGGGTTATGATGCCTTTGCACTGCTTGACTCGGCGGCCCTCATAGCTCCTGCCGCTGGTGCTGCTGGGGACTATGCTCGTCAGTTCCGCAACAAGGGATCATTTTGGCGTTTGCAAACTGAGAAGCGCGAAGATTTCTCGCAAGAACTTCGTTTGCGTTCACCGGCCGATCGTGCGCTTCGTTTCACCCTTGGTGCTTTTTACTATAAACAAACAGACGATCTATTGCGTGAAGATAAAGTTACACCCGATGGTCGCATAGTCCCGAATGGCAGCGCAGCCTTGGTCTATCGTGATGTTGAGAATAAAGCCTATTTTGCAGGCATAGATTACGACTTGAATGCCCAATGGACGGCAACCGCTGAAATACGCCATGCTGAAGAGGATAAAACCCAAGCGGGCGATGCTTTCACAAATACATCGATCCCGGTTATCAACTGCGCTGCAGGTGGTACTGGCATACAAGTGAGCACAGCAGCTACTGGCTGCGTGAGTACTACAGGACTACGCACGCCAACAGTCGGCTTTACAGGCACTTGGAAGAGCGACAAGCCGCGAATTACCTTGCGTTATAAAATGACTGATGATGCCACTTTCTTTGCAAACTATGCGCAAGGGAATAAGCCAGGTGGTTTTAATGGAGCAGGAGTCGTCTTCCTACTACAGGCTATTGGTAAGACTGCGGCTTATGATGAAGAAGAGTCTGAAAACATCGAGCTTGGTGGAAAGTTCAAATTGTTAGATGGTCGTGCATTTGCAACGGTTACTTTGTTTGATACGAGGCTTTCCAATCAACAGTTAACCCAAAATATTGTAGGCATTAGCCCGACAGGTAGTGTTACAGCAAGCTCATATATTGAGAATGTGGGTAAGACCAATGTAAATGGCCTTGAATTTGAGTTAACTGCTCGGCTCACTGAACGCTTAGATATCAGCATGGGCGCTGCTTTCATTGATGCCATCATTAAAGAATATGTTAACGTAGATCAGGCTGATCTTTATAGCAACCTACCTTCTGCAGCATTTAATGTCATCTCAGCTATTAACCCGACCGGTTGTGGTGTCTTAGGTGCCGCCGCCACCGCAAATGCCGCGGCATGTTTGGCGCGTCGCAATCAAGATAATTTGCAGTTTGGTAACATTGCGGGTCAGCGTACACCACGCTCACCTGAATCTAACGGGTTTATTGCAGCCCAGTATAACTTCCCGCTTTCTTCTGGCATCAAAATGACCCTTGGAGCGGATGTCGTCTATGAGGGTTCAAAGTTTGCACAGATTCATAATCTTATTGAATCTGGTGCACGCACATATCTGAATGCACGTGTGGGAGTAGAAAGTGGTTCTTGGTCTGCTACCCTATGGGGTCGTAACCTCGGTGATGATCTGACCCCCACTGATGTGCTTCGATATATTGACTCACGGAACGTGGCTTCTCCTTCCACACGAGGGTTTGGTTTGAGTCTTCCACGACCGCGCCAATTTGGGATTACTGCTAACTACAAGTTTTAAACTAGTTCCAGCTATTGCTTGTTTAAAAGGCATTCATTAAATAAGAAAACGGGCCATGAGGCCCGTTTTTTTTATGACATGGTTTGTATTGTGCTATAGCTGCTAGGATACATTTATAATTTAGCATTCCTGCAGATCTAATCTGCAAATCCCGGTGTTGTTACTTTTTCATACAAACTACGGATATAAGCAATAGGAGCTAGAGGCGATTCTACATATTGAGCAAAATACCAGCCATCAGTTGTAAGTCTAAAGGTAGCGCAGACACGATTATCGCCACCCATGGGTCGCGTGTCTCCATTGATCATTGCGTCCCAGTGCATTGTATAAACCACGGTAACAAGATCGGCAGTAAGCATATGAAAGCTTGGTATGCTTGTGATCTTCATATTCATTCGCTTAATGACGCTAGCGGTGAAGCTCCAGTATTGTCGTAATGCTTCCCAGTCCAATAAGGGGGCTGGTGCTTCTTCGGCAAAATAGATAGGCGCTTGGTTCTGGTCCCAAAGACTACGAATTTTTATGAAGTCTAACTCCCCCCAAGCTTGTTCAAGTTCAGCTAGGATTTTTAAAATCTTTAATTTATGTTCTTGATCTAACATGGGGTTACTAATCTTTGGTTTTATGTGCAAAATGAAGTGCAAGCGAGGCACATAGGCAAAGAAGGCACATTAGCCATGCCGAAGGGTGGGCGGTCCCATCATAAAAATTACCAGTCAATATAGCACTCAACATAGAGATAATCATGGCAATAGAACTGGAGAGTCCAGAGGCGATCCCCGCTAAATGGGGATGGCTCCCAGAAGCCCCAGCCAATGACAGTGGTGAAATCAGACCATTTGCATACATCAACAAACCAAGTGCGAGAGAAAATTCCCAAAGCTTTGGTTCAGAGCTATATGCAGCACCAAAAAATAGAATAGTTGCTAAAATATTACAAGCCATCCCAAGTTTTTGGGCTCGTATACTATCAAAGAACTTCGATAGTGCTCCTGCGCTGGTAGCCCCTAAGATGTAAGTAATAGCAAGACTGGACCAGAGCGCGCCAAAACCACTGGGCGATAGGGTAAATAAGTTATGGAATAACGACGCACCAATCGTAATAAACACAAAACCGCTCGCACTAACAAAACCATAAGTCAACGTATAACCTAGGAAGCTGCGTTCGCGTAGTAGAATTTTAAAGCTACTGATGAGTACTATTAAGTTCATTCCCTGAGTAATGATAGGGCGCGTTTCTCGTAGTTGACTAAATAAGAGAATTAAAAGTAATAAAGCTGCGCTTGCGTGAAGCCAAAAAATACCGCGCCAACCCCAAAACTCCACAGCGATACCACCTATCATTGGTGCGATCACCGGAGCTACACCCATTACTGCAGTAATGAATGATAAGGCGATAGCAGCTGGCTCAGGTGGGTAAGAGTCGCTAACAATCGCTCGAGATGCTACGGTAGCAACGCTCACTCCCATGGCTTGTAAAAAACGTGCCGCAACTAAAGCCCCTAAGCTGGATGCAGTGCTAGCGAGGAGACTTGCCAATAGGAATAAACTAAAGCCGCCCAATAGCACGGGTCGGCGACCGTAGCGATCACAGAGCAAGCCTTGAATAGGCTGAAATAGACCTAAACCAAATAAATAGGCAGAAACAACAAACTGTAGGCTGTCGTAGTTAGCATCTAGGGCGCGCCCTAATACAGGTAAAGCCGGGATGACGCTTGCCATCCCAAATGCAGATAAACCACTGACAGCACCCAGGAGCAAAATAAAGCCCCAGCGCATCGTGTTGTGCTGGGTATCCACACGCTCTAAAGTCACTGAGCAGTTTTTAGTAGTAGTTTTAGTTCAGGAATGATCTGAAAAAGATCGCCCACTAAACCAAAGTCTGCTATTTCAAATATAGGCGCATCGGCATCTTTGTTGATAGCTACGATGGTACGTGCATCTTTTATGCCTGTGAGATGTTGGATTGCACCAGAAATACCAAAAGCCATGTAAAGCTCCGGAGAAATAATTTTTCCAGTTTGGCCAACTTGCATATCGCTAGGGGCATAGCCAGCATCCACCGCTGCTCGTGAAGCACCTATCGCAGCACCAAGTTGATCTGCAAGACTATAAAGAATATTAAAATTTTCTGCGCTACCTAGTGCACGCCCACCCGAGATAACACGCGCAGCAGTCTGCAAGTCAGGGCGGCCATTTCGCGCCGCAGAGGTGCCAATAAAACGCGTATGTGATGGGAGTGAGGCTGTACTGTTCACACTCTCAATAGGCGCAGAATTATGATTACTCGGGGCAGCTTCAAAGGAGGCTGTTCGTACTGTAGCTACAAGCTGTATCTCAGCAGCTACTTCAACAGTTGTGATAGCATTGCCTGCATATATAGGTCTTTTAAAACGCGTAGCACTCTCCACTAGCATTATATCTGAGAGTTGAGGTGCATTCAAAAGTGCAGCAGTTCGTGGCATTAAATCTTTGCCAAAGGTGGTTGATGGTCCAAAAATATGCGTAAATTCTTTCGCTAAAGTGGCCAGTTGCGGAGCAATTAAGGCTGCGATGGGGTGTGCATGGGCTAAGTGAGTAACGGTTAGAACCTGAGACACGCCGGTTATAGTTGCCGCTGCTTTAGCAACTTCAATGGGATCAGAAGCAAATACAACGACTGTAATACTAGCGTCTGGAATTCCTCTGGCGCAGGTTACACACTTGGCAGTTGAAGGATTTAGTTGGCTACCATTATGCTCAGCAACAATTAAGATTTTATTCATTTTCTCATTCTTCCTAACTCAGACTAAGCCCTTACGGCGCAGAGCATCGACAAGTTCTTGTGGATTTTTTAGCATTACGCCTTTAATCCGTTGTGCAGGGGGTTCGAACAGTACAGATTTTAGTTGTGTATTAATGGATATGCCTAAGGATGTAAGTTCAAGAATATCCAAAGGTTTTTTCTTTGCTTTCATGATATCTGGTAACTTAACGTAGCGAGGTTCATTCAGACGAAGGTCGGTGGTAATTACCGCAGGTAAATCTATTTCAAGTGTTTCTAAACCCGCATCGACTTCGCGCGTTACACGAGCAGTATCGCCACTAATTTCAACTTTTGAAGCAAAGGTAGCTTGCGGACGATCCCAAAGCGCAGCCAACATTTGACCAGTTTGATTGCAATCATCATCAATTGCTTGCTTGCCTAAGATGGCCAGCATGGGCTGCTCGCGATCTATTAAAGTTAATAATACTTTAGCAGCCGTTAGCGGCTCAATATCTGCATCTGTTTGGATATGAATAGCGCGATCTGCGCCCATGGCTAATGCAGTACGGAGTTGCTGTTGGCAATCTGCAGTACCGATAGATACCACAAGAACTTCTTCCGCAAATCCTTGTTCCTTTAGACGCAAAGCCTCCTCAAGAGCAATCTCATCGAAAGGATTCATGCTCATCTTAACGCCATCGGTCATAACACCTGTATGGTCAGGTTTGACGCGGACACGGACATTGTAGTCCACCACACGTTTTATTGAGACCAAAATACGTTTCATGAGAATACAGTGCTCCAAGAAAAAATAAAATACGAATTAAAGTACATTTTACAGCCCTAACGATCCAGGGTTAAGACAATTTTGCGGATCTAGTAATTTTTTTAAATTACGCATTAATTCGGCTGATGCGGGGTCTCGTCCACGCATGTAGGGGTAAAATTTTCCGATTTGAAGATGAGCCGCGCCATGTCGTTGGAAGATATCTACAAGGCCATGCTTCATGGTATCCACTAATGATCGGCCTTCAGCATTTGCTTCGAATTTGGGCAAAGTGGCAGCAAAACCTTCGGGCATTAACCGTTCTTGGGTGATATTTAGCTCGTCATCCCAATAAAATACTGGTTCATATAAAAAAGCATTGGTGCCCACTGTTGTGAACATGGCGCCGTAACGTATCTTTAGGCGCTTCATTTTTAACTCGTATTGAGCGTAGAAGTTCAAAATATCTTCGCGAAATGCTGCTACTCGAGAGAATGGCAATAGGCCGTGCACTGGGA
>SHZO01000070.1 GCA_009692285.1 Gammaproteobacteria bacterium
GCTCTCTACTCAGAGAGCTTGGGCGAGGAGTTAGGTTTATACCAAGACCCCTACTCAAAATTTGGTCAACTGACCTATGACATGTGGCGCGCAGTACGTCTAGTAGTAGATACAGGTATACATGCGAAGGGGTGGAGTCGGCAACAAGCTGTAGATTACTTTAAAGCCAATGCGCCTAAGACTGACACCGATATAGCAAATGAAATTGATCGTTATATCTCATGGCCAGGACAAGCTCTGGCTTACAAGATTGGCCAGCTAAAAATACGCTCCCTACGACGTGAAGCTGAAAATGCACTTGGAGCAAAATTTGATTTACGTGCATTTCATGATGCGGTACTAACCACTGGTGCAGTGCCTTTAGATGTCTTAGAAATACATATGCGTACCTGGATCAAAAAAAGGCAAGATTCATGATCAAAAGACGGCCCAGTATCATGACAGTGATTGGTCAAGTGCCACTCGGAGGTGCCGCACCGATTGTGGTGCAATCCATGACCAACACCGATACCGCGGATATTGCAGGTACAGCTGAACAAATACGCTCACTTGTACGTGCAGGCTCTGAGCTGGTTCGTTTAACAGTTGACACGGAAGCAGCGGCGGCGGCCGTGCCTCATATCCGTGATCAGCTCGCACAAGCCGGAGTGACCGTGCCGTTAATTGGTGATTTCCACTTTAATGGACACAAATTATTAAAAGCTCATCCAGCTTGCGCTGAAGCTTTAGCTAAATATCGCATTAACCCAGGCAATGTTGGGCGCGGTGCTAAGCGTGATACGCAATTTGCTCAAATGATTGAAGTCGCTTGTACATATCAAAAGCCAGTACGCATCGGTGTGAATTGGGGCAGTCTAGACCCAGAATTACTCACACGCATGATGGATGAAAATAATGCTCTCCCCGCTCCCCGCAGTGCGAATCAAATTATGCGCGCAGCTGTAGTGGAGTCTTGCTTGCAAAGCTCCCGACGCGCAGAAGAACTTGGTCAAGCTCATGACGCAATCGTTCTCTCAGCTAAAGTCAGCGGCGTACAAGATCTAATTAGCATCTACAGCGATTTAGCCTCCGCTTGTAATTACCCCTTACACCTAGGCTTAACTGAAGCGGGGATGGGTAGCAAAGGTATTGTTGCCTCAACCGCCGGTATTGGTGTGCTGTTACAATCAGGGATCGGCGATACCATTCGGGTTTCTTTGACGCCGGAACCTAATGGTGATCGAACCCAAGAAGTCATCGTTGCTCAAGAAATTCTGCAGACTATGGGTCTGCGCTCTTTTATGCCAATGGTTATTGCTTGTCCTGGTTGTGGCCGCACCACCAGCACTTACTTCCAACAATTAGCTCAAGATATTCAATCTTTTATTCGACATCGCATGCCACACTGGCAAGCAACCTACCTAGGCGTTGAGGACATGAACGTTGCGGTTATGGGTTGCGTGGTCAACGGGCCTGGTGAAAGCAAGCACGCTAATATTGGGATCAGCTTACCGGGAACCGGTGAGCGGCCTGTCGCGCCAGTTTATGAAGATGGTCAAAAAACTATCACACTTAAAGGCGAACATATCGCTCAAGAATTTCAATCCCTCATTGAACGCTATATAGCACGAACTTATCCGGAGCGTAACTCATGCACACACTGACGGAAAAAAAATGTCTGCCCTGTGAGGGCGGTATCTCACCACTCTCTCGCTTAGAATGCGAACGTCTCTTGAGCCAACTCTCAAGTGCATGGCGGTTATCGCCTGATAACACAGAAGTGCAACGTGAATTTTCATTTAAAGATTTTTTTCGAACCATGAGCTTTGTCAATGCGCTCGCGCATGTAGCTAACAGCGAAGACCACCACCCTGATTTAGCGATTGGTTATAACTACTGCCGCGTCCGCTACAGCACCCATGCAGTGAATGGCCTCACTGAAAATGATTTCATTTGTGCCGCAAAGATTGATCAGATCAGCTAGCGCGCTTTGCGATTGTGGGCAATTCACCTGCGAGACCCAAAGCTCGCTCCACAAAAGGTCTGCGTAACAAGGCGTTGCGACCCACCACACCAAGGAAATACTGCGCCCAAAAACCTAAAGAATCAGATCCAAAGGCCAAAAATCGATTTAAAATATCTAAGGCCCCACTCATCGCTTGATTTTCTGTTTTTCGCCAACGCTCATAGCTACGCAATACCCGCAACGCACCTAAATCTTCGTGCTCAGCAGCATCGAGGCACTCAGCTAAAGTAGCGACATCTAGCAGCCCTAAATTTACTCCCTGCCCAGCTAAAGGATGCACGACATGAGCTGCGTCACCGACTAGCGCGCAACGCTCGCGCACATAGGACAGGGCATTAACCCGCCGCAGAGGAAAGCTCAGTCGTTCACTTATCAGTGTTAATTCGCCCAGAACCCCTGAGCTATCTATAGTGAGTTGCCTAGAAAAATCTTCGGCGCTCATGGCTAGCAAAGATTCAGCGCGCGCGCGTGGCAAGGACCATACAATTGAAGATTCGCCGCTTTTCAGAGGCAATAAAGCTAAAGTGCCCTCTCCTAAAAATCTTTGCCATGCAGTGTGTTCATGGCGCTGCGCACTTTGAATATTAGCAACCACGGCTAACTGACCATAATCAGCCCTGCTCACTCCAAGGCCGGCTAAACGCCGCACCGCAGAGCGTGCGCCATCAGCCCCGACCACTAACGAAGCGCTGTAACTACCACTGACAGTATCTATGTGAACCTGCTGCACATCAAAGCGCAGCCCCTTCAGCTCATCTGTACATACCTGCCCGCCTGCTGCACAAAAAGCATCAAGCGCAGCTATCTGTAATTTTGAGTTCTCGACAATGTAACCTAGATTTGCTTCGGATAGTTCCGCAGCATCAAAGGTGAGTGTACCAGCGCCGCGGGGCGATTGGGTCACAGACCAAACATGCATACGCTCGTATGGATTTAAAGTATTCGGATTAATACATAGCGACTCCCAAGCCCCTGCGGCACGGCAAATCTGCTCGCTTGCACGCGAAAGAGCAAACACACGCAGATCTACTGACGAAGCAGTATCCACTAGTAAGCGCGAATCCATTACAGAACTTAAGCTAACATCACGCTCAAGTAACAACACGCGCCGCCGTGCACCATGAATACTCCGCATCAACAGCGCCCCTAATATTGCGCCGACTGGACCACCCCCAATAATGACCACATCAAAATCAGGCCGTTTAGGATTAGTCTGCATACTCAAAATTTTACTCATAAAATTAAATTTAAACCACGTGCAAGCCGTGGTGTATGCCGTGCAAAACCCCAGCTTAGTTTTGACAGTGCTTGCTTGGCAGTAGGCGAGAGATCAAACATTAAGAGACCCATATCGCGTAACAAAGGTACGCCTAATCTTTGCTCCGAAAATAACTTGACTAGACCATCTGTAAAACGTGTTATGCCATCACGATCGATCATGCGACGTGCAGAAAAATCTGCTAATACCGCCGACGCGCCCACATCTGCGCCCGCAGGCAAGACTGACAGAACCTCTGCAAGGGTCGCAGCGTCTCGCAAGCCTAAATTAAAACCTTGGCCGGCAACAGGATGCAAAGCTTGTGCAGCGTTACCGATCAACGCGACGCGCGGCCCAATAGTTTTAGTGGCGCGTGTGAGTTGTAATGGATAGGCGTTACGCTGACCAACACGCAAAAAACGCCCAATACGCCATCCAAACTGTCTCTGTAGTTGTGCTAAATATTCTGCATCAGAAGCAGCCATCAATAACTCGGCAGCGCTCGGTGGCAAAGTCCATACAACTCCATAGCAACCATTATGAAGGGGTAATACAGCAAATGGCCCTTCGCTCGTAAAGCGCTCATAAGCAGTGCCATCCGAACTGCGCGTAGCAGCTACATGCGCAATCACTGCAACTTGCTGATAGTCTTCCACTTCAGCACTCAAACCGGCAGCCGACCGTACCTGTGAACGTGAGCCATCAGCAGCAATTACTAATTTTGCACGTATGGGTAACGCGGACGGCTCAGTGTGTATTTCTACTTGCGACTCACTGATGGCTATGTGAGTGCAGCTTGATGGCATGCGTAAATCAATATCTTTAAGCGCTCCTAAACGGGTACGCAAGGCCTGGCCTAGCACGCGGTTAGTCACTACGTAGCCAAAAGAATCAATACCCTGCTCTGCAGCGCTCAGACGTGCAAAACCAAATCTGCCTGCATCTGAGACATGAATATTTTTGATTGGCGCCGCTTGTCCAGAAATTAAAGGCCACACATCAAGTGCCTCAAAGATACGTCTAGAACTATTACCAAGTGCTGTAGTACGATCATCAAAACTAGGCTGCCCAGTTGCCTCAGCAGAGACACTCTCAATAAGTGCCATACGCAAGCCACAAGGCTGTAGGGCAATAGCAAGGCTTGCACCGACAAGACCGCCACCTACAATTGCGATGTCGACCTCTACCGCAATTTTTGGTGCGCTCATCTTGCTGCCATTAGAGCTTCAATGACGGCTGCCTCTTTCGGTGCAGCTACGCTTAAAACTTCATTACCATCACGAGTAACTAATACGTCATCTTCAATACGGATTCCAATATTTCTAAACTTAGGAGGTACACCCCGAGTGCCTGGCGGAATATATAAACCTGGTTCAATAGTTAAAACCATCCCGGGTTCTAGAACCCGCCATTGATTTCCAATTTTGTAATCCCCTACGTCATGCACATCTAGACCGAGCCAATGTCCAGTCTTGTGCATATAAAAACGCCGATAAGCCAATGATTTAATTAAGCTTGATACACGACCTTTAAGTAATCCCAATTCCACCAAACCTGTTGTAAGTACTTGCACCGCAACTTCGTGTGGTCGATTCCAATCAGCTCCTGGTTTTACTGCTTCTATTGCAGCACAGTTTGCAGCGAGCACTAAATTATAAAGTTCGAGCTGCGGCTTACTGTAGGAACCATTAACGGGAAACGTACGTGTGATATCAGAGGCATAACTTTCATATTCACAGCCCGCGTCAATCAGTAACAAATCACCAGCTCGCAACAGAGAGGCATTTTCATGATAATGAAGAATGCATCCGTTAGCGCCACCACCCACAATTGGCAAATAAGAAGTGCACGCACGGGAAGATTTAAACTCATGCTCTATTTCAGCCTGTACTTGATACTCAAATAAACCCGGTTTGCAAAATCGCATCGCTCGCACATGAGCACGTGCGGCAATCTGGGCGGCACAGCGCATCAACTCAAGTTCACCTCGGCTTTTATATAGGCGAAGATCATGTAGCACATGCTGCAACGCTACCATCTCATGTGGAGCATGCCGACCTTGCTTAGCTTGTGCGCGCAAAGAGTTCATCCAACCCACTACACGCTGGTCAAATTCGAGATTCACACCCAAGGTATAAAAAATCTTGGGATGATTTTCCATTAACCCCGGCAAGATATCGTCGATTTCGGCGATGGGAAAAGCATCATCGGCAGAAAAATCGCGTCGCACACCTACCGGTCCGGCACGACGACCATCCCAAGTCTCGCGCGCAGGATCACGATCGCGCACAAATAACAGATATTCACCCTGCGCACGACCGGGTACAAAAACAGCGACTGATTCAGGTTCACGAAACCCTGTTAAGTAAAAAAAATCACTGTCTTGCCGGTAAGCATGCTCCACATCATTATTGCGTAAATGTACAGGCGCTGCAGCAATAATAGCAATGGCATCACGGCCCATCCCTTTCATGAGTTCCCAACGGCGGCGCGCAAACTCATCCCGAGCTAGCGGTGCCGCTAAGCACGCAGTACTAGAGATGAGTGTTTTAGTGAATTTGTGCAGGCGGGACATCAGCATAACCGGTAGACTCTTGCGCTATCCTAAAAGGTGCAAGCTCATCAAACAATAATTGAACTCCAACGCGTACAAACTCAACCAACTCAACATAGGCTTGCTCATTTTCTTCATCCGACTCATTGCTATCAACACTAACCTGAGTAATAGCTGTGAGATCACACACAATTTCTGCTACCTCTGCTGGCAACTTATCGATATCTGGAATTTCATTAGTGCCAAGCCCATACAAGAACCCCTGACACCATTGCCCCAAAGAAATAGCGCGCTCAGCAACAAGCTGTGGATCTTCAGGGAGCAACAACTGAAACTGTAGCTGACCTTCTTGTAGTGTGTGTTGTGTCCACTCAAACACGCTTTGCATAGCTATCTGCGCCTCACCGGCGAGCCCTTCGGCATAGGTTTCTCGTAACCAGTCCTCGAAAGAAAAGAGAGCGCTTGCGCATAGGGCCCCTGCTAGGGTGCCATGGGCCTCGGGGAGGTCTGTGAGCGCGTGGGAGGCCGCCATCTGGCTGTTAATTTCATAATATTCAGGATCTGACATCACTGGATTATGCCTCAGGTGCCATACCCGCCTATAATTTTAATATGAGCGAACCAAATCAACTAGAAGCCGATCTCAAACGTCTTGAAAGACAAGTCGATAACTTATTGGCCAACCTCAGCCAGTTACGTGAGGAGAACCGTGCCCTGCATCACCGACAAGAGAGCCTATCAAATGAGCGCTCCTCACTATTACAACGTAACGAACAAGTGCGTGCACGTGTGGATGCCATGATTAGCCGCTTAAAGAGCCTGGAACACAGGACATGAGTAGCGGCGAGAAAGAATCTTCACCAGTAACTGTCCGAATACTGGAAAAAGAATACCTAATCTCTTGCCCTCACAATGAGCGTGCTGCGCTACTAGATTCTGCTGAGCTACTGAATAGCAATATGCGAGAAATTCGTGACGCGGGCAAAGTAGTTGGGCTAGATCGTATCGCGGTAATTGCCGCACTTAATTTAGCCAACGAACTATTAAAATTACGGTCTACAGACCAATCCGACGTAGCTGCTATTGGGCAGCGCGTACGAAACATACAAGATCGGATTGAGACCGCCCTTAACCACAATTCATCTACTAGGGGTTAGTGCATTGATTTAAAACTCGTGTACAGTATGGCTACGTCGCCTACCGTGTTCGACAATGAATCGGGAAACCTCTCGACCCTAAGTTGGAACGCCCAGGGGCCTTTGAATTTGCGGGCAGAATTGTGCATGTCCACCTCGTGTGGAAAGCCTTACCTGCCGTAGTTCGCCCCACTTTGTTGCTCTGTGTCGAGAGCAACGGTTCGTATCGGCACTGGCGGGTGACGTCCTCTTTATTTTTTGCGTTTTAAAATTATTAAGGAACGGCAAGAATGGCGGACTGCAACGAGCGTGCTGAACAACGCGCAAGTTTGCGCCATATCCGCCATTCCTTAACACAGCCGCAAAAGCTGCGCGCAGCCAAGGCTATTGCTCAACATCTAGGCGCTAGCGGCCACTTAAGACCCAATCAATGCATCGCCGGTTATATTGCTATGACAGATGAAATTGATTGCAGCTTTGCGCTTCAGAACGCAGTTCGGCATGGTTGCAAAATATTCTTCCCGCGTATCCTCGTTGCCCGCAAACGCACAATGATCTTCGCACCTCCAACAGCACTGTGGCGATTAAATCGATACAGCATCCTTGAGCCTAATAATTATTTGTACCACTCGTCACGGTGGTGCAATTTAATTTTACTTCCACTCTTGGGTTTTGATGCACAAGGTAACCGCTTAGGTCTAGGTGCTGGTT
>SHZO01000071.1 GCA_009692285.1 Gammaproteobacteria bacterium
AACCAGCTAATGAAAATACGATAGCTGTCAAAATCACTGCAGAAATAATTACAAAGAAATTTTCTACATTTAAATGTGTAAATATCAACGATACAATAGTTACAACTACACCAACTAATAAGCCCCGCAATACACCACCAGAGGCGTAGCCGCAGACTACAACCCAATTGGGCAGTGGTGAGACAGAAATTTCCTCTAGAAAACGCTGGAACTTTGCTCCAAAGAGAGATGCTGAGACATTAGCATAAGAATTACTAATCACGGCCATCATGATCAATCCAGGAGCGATGTACTGCATATAATCTACGCCATTCATTGATCCAACACGCCGGCCAATGAGACTACCAAAAATTACAAAATATAACACTGCAGTAATAGCTGAAGGAACAATTGTCTGGCCCCAAATGCGTAGAATGCGACTACATTCGCGCAGTACAATTGTTTTAAACCCAATCCAACGCGCAAGATTCACTACTGCACTCACTGAGCACCGGCTTTATCGACAAGTCGCATAAATATCTCTTCAAGACGGTTAACTTTATTACGCAAAGAAACAACCTGCAATCCGTCACGTGAAAGTTGTGCAAAAAGCTCATTTAAATCTTTATCTCTACTTACTTCTACTTCCAATGTCACTGCATCAACTCGAGTAATACTATATCCTGAAACTAAAGGGGCAATATCTAACGGTTGGCGCAAGCTGAGTATAAAAGTTTCTGTATTTATCCGGCCCAACAAACGATCCATTCTTCCACTTTCTGCAATACGCCCTTTATCAATAATTGCGATATTCCTACACAGTGTCTCAGCTTCCTCTAAGTAATGTGTTGTTAGAATAATAGTGGTTCCGTTCTTATTTAATTCACGTAAAAAGTCCCACATAGAGCGCCTAATTTCAATATCTACTCCTGCTGTAGGTTCATCAAGAATCAGTAGCTTTGGCTCATGCATTAAAGCCCGTGCAATCATCAAGCGCCGCTTCATACCGCCAGAGAGTGTGCGAGCCATTTTGTGGCGTCGATCCCAAAGCGAAAGCAGCGTCAGGTATTTCTCTGCTCTAACTTGCGCAATACGACGTGGAATCCCATAAAAACCAGCCTGATTTACCACGATAGTCTCAGGAGTTTCAAATTGATTGAGATTTAATTCTTGGGGAACCACCCCTATGCTTGCCTTAGCCGCCTCTAGTGAGGTGTCAATATCATGACCAAACACTCGGACCGTACCTGAGGTCTTGTTTACTAATGAAGTACAGATCCCAATTAAAGTACTTTTGCCGGCCCCATTAGGCCCAAGTAATGCAAAAAAATCGCCTTGTGCTATCTTCAAGTCAATCCCTTTTAGGGCTTGAGCTCCATTTTGGTATTGCTTCACCAATCCACTAACTTCTAGCGCTTGCATGTTGTAAATAATAACCTAACTTCGTCCTTTTCAGCCTTTTTGCCATTCCTCAAATGGAGCAATATCCCAGCCGGCACTCAGGCGGAACTGCTACTTACTGCTAGAATGCATTATCCCGCACGACCCCGATGCAAGAGCGCAACTAGGTCAAAGTGGGCATGCGAGACTCATGATTACAGACATTCATCCACCTACTGTTAATTTTCTAGCTGGTCCCTATATAGACCGGCGGACCGAGGCTCGTGAGCAGTTACATTGGGAGGATGCGGCGCGCAATGATCTTACAACGCGTTTTATATTGGCGGTTGGTCTAACCCAACTAGTTATTTCTCAAGATACGCCATGTATTGCCTTCGTCGGAGCAGAGCACCCCTTAGTGCAAAGCACGCCATCAGAGCACTGGCTATTACTAGGTTGGTTTCAAGGTTCACGTTGCGTGCTTGTTCAGCTCGAAACAATACACTCGATTGACACTAGCACTGCACTAATCACAACTGCTGAGGCTAGGTTCCAAGAATTGCGGCCCTTGGTAGCATTACTTAACGAGGCAGAGGCTGGTCTATTAGCCTACGCACGCGCCATTAGTTATTGGCAACAGCGTCATCGCTATTGCGGGTTATGTGGTTCAAAAACCAGCATTCAACGTGCGGGTCACGTCATGCACTGCAGCAGTGTGGAATGTGAAACAGTGTTTTTTCCTCGAATTGATCCCGCTATAATTGTTCTAGTCACTAATGGCGAGTGTGCCCTACTCGGACGTCAGCGAACATGGACAACAGGACGGTACTCTACCGTAGCGGGTTTTGTTGAACCTGGGGAGAGCCTTGAAGATGCCGTAGCACGCGAGGTTTTGGAAGAAACGCATGTCGCGGTCACTGCAGTGTGTTATCACTCCTCGCAACCCTGGCCTTTTCCTTCATCGTTAATGCTCGGTTTCATGGCCACTGCGCGAAAAGATTCAATTGCCAGAAGCTCTTCAGAGCTCGAAGATGTACGATGGTTTACACGTACAGAAATTTCCAATGGGGTCCCTATCCTGCCCCCAAAAACTTCAATATCTTTTAGACTGATCGAAGCATGGTTTAATACTGATGCGCAGATTGCGCTGAGTGATCTACCACATATAAGGCGCTAAAGAATGCGTGCTGGCTTTACAAAACACTTCATACTCACCGCGCTGACAACATTGTCAGGTATTTTTTGTAGTACTAATTTACTTGCAAATATAGATATAACAATAAATGGAATTGAAGAAAATCTGAAGAAAAATGTGCTCATATTTTTAAGTTTAGAGCGCTATAAAAATAGAGATGATTTAGAACTGCCTGTAATTAGACAATTACAAGAACGCGCAGAGAGCGAACTAAGTGCCGCAATACGCCCTTTTGGTTACTATGAACCAAAAGTGAGAAGTTCACTTGAGAAAATCACAAATACGGACTGGCGGATAAAAATTACTGTAGAGCCTGGAAAACAAATTATTATGGGCTTGGTCACAATTAAAGTACTTGGGGAAGGTCGTGAGCTCCCAGGATTTCAAGATATTGTAAATAATATTTCATTGCACAAAGGCGCAGCGTTAAATCATACAGAATATGATTCGATTAAAAATAATTTACAACGTATGGCTATCACTCTAGGCTTTCCAGAAGCGGTACTTAGCACAAGCGAGCTCTTTGTGAACCCCAATAGATATACCGCCAGTGCCACGATAATTTTAGAGACTGGCCCTCGCTATAATTTTGGAAAAACAACTATCAATCAAGATACTCTTGAGCCGTCTCTAATGCTTCGCTACCTGCGCTATACAGAAAATAAACCTTATAATTCGAATGAGATCTTACTTACGCAATTTGCATTGGATGATAGTTTATATTTCTCAACCGTTGAAGTGATACCTCAAGATCCGGATACTATAACTAAGACTATTCCCGTTCGCATTACTACGACAGCCAACAACCGCAACCATTATTCAATCGGCGCAGGTTACGCTTCTGATACCGAAGCGCGTGGAATCTTTAGCTGGGATAATCGGCGTATTAATGATCGGGGACACCGCTTCCGCACTGAAGTTAAAGCAGCACAACTCGGACAATCTCTAGAAATGCACTATGTAGTTCCACTACAGGACCCGGCAATAGACAAACTCAGCTTTGAATTTAGACAGTCACGAGACTCCTTAGGTGATCTGGATACCCGAACCACTCGTCTCAAGCCTTCTGTAATGCAACTACGCGGCCGTTGGCAACGTAGCTTATTTGCCTCTTTTAGTCGAATACAAACAATCACTGCCGCAACCAATCTGCAGGCACGTAATAATAAAAGCAATACTTTAATAATACCTGGAGCAAGTTATGCCTCTGTTCCGAGTAATTACTTGGGTGAGGCGTTGTACTCCCGGGAATTCTTTGCCGAACTACGAGGTTCCGTAAAATCACTAGGTGCACAATCTAATTATTTGCAATTACGTATCGAAGCTGAAAAACAATTCAGGTTATTAAAAAATTGGCATTCTTTTATGCGCGCTCAAATTGGATCAAGCTTAGTCTCACGCACTGCAAATATACCAGGGACTGAACGCTTCTTTGCCGGAGGTGATCGTAGCGTACGCGGCTTCGGCTACAATGAATTATCTCCATTAGATACATGGGGCGCGAGTATTGGTGGACGCCATCTGCTTGTCGGTGCTGTAGAAATCATTAGAGATCTCCCACATAACTTAGCTCTTGCTACATTCATGGATGTGGGAAATGCTTTTGATCGCTTTGGCGATCCATTGCAATATTCAGTCGGACTTGGACTCCGCTATCGAACTCAAGTGGTAACTATTGGAATCGATATCGCACAGCCTCTAACTAATCCAGTTTGTCACAGTGCAACCCCTGACGCGCGCTGCATCTCGATCCCGGGCTTTGATGCGCGCTCCGGACCTCGTTTGCATATTAACTTCGCCCCTACACTTTAATTACGTAACGTGAAACGTCATTATAAAATTCTCGTCCCTCTGGTTGCACTGCTACTGAGCTTTCCATTATTTTCTTTATGGACACTTATCAATTCAGAGCTTGCTCTAACATATTTGGCTTCACATCTTCCAGTTAATTTTGGAGCTATTAGTAATCTCCACATCATTGGTGTTCGAGGCACGATTCGGGGCGGATTTTTTGTACAGAAGTTTTCGCTAGACCATGAATTATTTTCAGTTCGAGCACAAAATATTAGTTCTAAAATTAGAGTGCTGCCTTTGCTATGGCAGACCGTGGATACTCAAGATTTTAAAGCTCAGGATCTTGAATTGGTATTGCACAAACGCATCAGTCCACTTCCTAAGATATCGTTTAATTTCCTTCCCGCTTTCTTAACTATCGAAGCTTACCCTCTACAGGTTGATCGATTATTAATTAAACTAATTACCGGCGGTACCCTAGAGTTTAGTAAGGTTACTGCGTCTACCACTTTGCGAAGCAAAAATATACAAATAAAAAAAATACAAGCAGCTCGCGGAGCTTTCCTATTTACAGGTCGAGCACTACTGACGGCTGCGCTGCCGATGAAATTATCAGCCGAAGTTACAACGTACTATGCTCCCAAGCAAGGGCTTCACTGGCGTTTAGAGAATCAAATGCAGGGAAACATTGAACGACTCTCCTTGCGCGGTGGTTTGAGAGAGCCTTTCATAGCAGACTTAGGGCAAACAGAAATACGTATTCCAGGACGCTTAAAAATTTCGGGCCAAACCTTCATTAAAGAGTTAGATCTTCGTATCTTTGGGGCCAATAATTTCTTTGGTAATATTACGGGAACACTCAATTTCATGATTGATAGTGATGGTTATCGTGCCCGTGGATTCCTACTCCCTAATGGTCTAAACGCAGGCCCGATTGAACTTGATTTCGATGGAATCTATAAGCAAGGAGCCCTCCAAGCCAAGCGAATAAATCTTATTCATCCCAACTCAGGGTTTCGTATCAATACCATAGGTCGTATTGCTATCCAAAACAATCAGCCTCAATTATCTCTGCTCGGTAATTGGATTAATTTTCGTTGGCCCTTAACAGGGACACTAGCTACTCTGCGAAGTCCCAAAGGCAGCTTCAGTCTCAATAACACTTGGCCATTCTCTCTTGACGCGCAAGCAGAGCTACGCAGCGGAGATCTCCCCTCACTGCAAGCTACCATTAAAAGTATGCTACACCGCGACCACCTAGATATTACTCAGGGTGAAATCGCTGTGTTACAAGGACAGGGTACTTTCATAGCACAGGCGTATTGGAAAAATTACCCGCATTGGCAAATTAGTACTAACTTACATGACATTAACCCTGCCGAGTACCGTTCTAATTTACCTGGCTCTTTAGATTTACTCCTTAAGGCCCGCGGCACTGGTCTCAGTGCGCAAGGTCCTTTGGAACTCTCCATTAATAATTTAAGTGGTACATTACGTGGCGTACCTGCACGTGGTTCGGGTAGCCTAAATAAATCTGCTGGATTATTGGTGCTCAAGAATATCAATTTGACAGCAGGCGGCACTCAATTGCTGCTCAATGGCAGCTTATACTCTCGCGAATCTAATCTTAAGTTTGAACTTAACACTACAGACATCGGGGTATGGATACCCGGAGCGAGTGGCATCTTAAATGTAATCGGTAGTGTACAAGGTTCACAAAATTTTCCTGTCTTAAAACTTAAAGCTAGCGCAAGTCGACTTGCGCTAAAAGATTTTAATATTGGCTCTATTAAAGCAGATATTGACTTTGACACAAGTTCCATTGAAAAAAAATATTCACAAATTTTATTAAATGCGAAAAATATTACGCTATTTAACAGAACCTTTAACGAATTAAATTTTCAATTAAATGGCGAACCTAATAATCAAATATTTTCTCTGCAAGCACATGGACCAAACATTAATTTTATTGGGCATGGCGCTGGGATAATATCTAATAAAAATTGGCTACTAAGTTTTAATAAAATCAATCTAGAAATTTCTAAAAATTTATTACTTCAAATCAGCAAACCACTTGAACTAAAAATTTCAGATAGTTTTAATTTTTTACTAGCACCTTTTTGTATGCAGAATGCAGCCTCAAAAATTTGCGGGGCGGGAGAATGGGGTGATGCAGGCTGGAGCAGCCAACTGCAACTAGAAGAAATTCCTCTGTCTACTGTTTTAAACCGACCCTCACCGCGGGTAAGTTACGATGGTAATGTCAGCCTCAATGCTAATCTTTGGGCAAAAGCTGATAAAATAATTTACGGCACAATCCGAGCGAAACTTAATCAAGCTAACTTACTTTGGCAAAGAGCTGATGGTATAAATGAAATTTCGCCTATCGGCTCTGGTACTTTAAACATAGCCTCTATGGCTAATGGTATTACTGCTGAACTACAATTAGCAGAAGAAAACGTCAGTAAAATTTCAGCTTCATTTAACGCCGCACGCACAAATAACAACTGGGCTAGCCTGCCTCTTCAAGGATCGCTATCTGCCAATTCCACCGCCCTTTCCTTAATTCATCTGTATATTCCAGAGGTTGATCACGCCGCAGGTACTATGTCGAGTGAAATGACCTTCAGCGGTACACTTGGAACGCCACAAATCAATGGGTTTTTGCGTATAGCGAATGGTGAACTCGATCTTTACAGAATTAAACTAGGCTTACGGGAGATTGCCGCTGAGGCTAGCCTGATCGATAACAGTATCAAGTTCGAATTAAGCGCACGTGCTGGCACAGGCCGCATGAGCGCCGATGCCGCAGTATTGTGGCGAGAGCGTCAGCCCTATGGCGAGCTCAATCTCAAGGGAAGCAATTTACTATTAATTGATACGCCTGAAGCGCGAGTCATCGCAAGCCCGGACCTGCACTTCAGAATTTCTGGTAGGCGCTTAGAGGCTAATGGAACCGTGCTACTCCCTGAAGCAAACTTGAACCCGGCTGATCTGGCGGGTGCTGCTTTAATTTCGTCAGATGAACTGGTCTTTGGAGAAGAAATTCCTGATCCTAAGAATACTTTTAGAGTCTCAAGTAATATTCACTTTAC
>SHZO01000072.1 GCA_009692285.1 Gammaproteobacteria bacterium
GCCTCCAGGGGGTCGGTAAATTTTAACCTATAGCCGAAAGCACGTGGATCGCCCGCACTTAAGGCCTGCACAGTCTCAATATGGGTGAAAGCTAAAACTGCATCGTGATCTTGTAATCCAGCCTCAAAAATTCCGATCACAGAGAATTCGCGTAATCGGGGCACTGGCGTACCTGCAGCATCTACACCCGGCACCAGAAGTGTTAGCCTGTCACCAACCCCCACACCGAGTTGACGAGCCACAAGCGCGCCTAAAATTAACTGCTCGGCACCAGGCTTCAAATCCGTTAATTCACCCTCAGCCATAACTTCTGATGCTTGCGAGACATACGCCTCACGCTGCGGATCGATACCGCGTAATTGCACAGGCAACATCTCCGGAGAGCGCAGAGCAAGCGCTTGTATTTCAGCATATGGCGCAAAACTAATAATCTTCGGCTGTAAGGAAATAATTTTTTCAGCTGCTTGCCAATCAGGCGCTTTACTATTGCTTATCACACGAGCATGGGCTGAAAGCGCCAAGAGACGATCCCGTAGCTCACCTTCAAAGCCATTCATGACTGAAATAATGACGATCAATGCAGCTACGCCTAAACAAACCCCAAGCAACGCGACCCAAGTAATGAAAGAGACAAAAAATTTCTGTGTGCGGGAACGTACATAGCGCAAACCGATAAAAAATGATAAATGCTGCAACATTGAGATACAGATTTAACCACAACCTGAGCTTGACGCACGTAGGACTTGCCTGCAGCCGAATGATCGTTAAGCTTGCGCGCCCATGAAGAGTATCTTTAAACCTATTATTCCGACCACAGGCCAATTGCAGGTGCAGTGGGCGCAACTATATGGCAGTGCTCCAGCCCTAGCTTTAGCCGAAGCTGCGGCTTCAGACACCCGTCCGTGGATTGTTATCGAAGCAGACAGCCGCAGCCTTGAACGGCGGCGCGCAGAATTGAGTTTTTTTGCCCCGGCTGGTTTACGCGTACTAACTCTCCCTGATTGGGAAGTACTGCCCTACGATATCTTCTCTCCACACGCCGATATCACCTCGGAACGTCTATTCGCCTTAGCAGAACTACCCACACTCCAGAGGGGACTGCTGTTAGTCACCATTGACACACTGCTGCAGAGACTCGCCCCCACGACCTACGTTGCCAGTCGCGCATTCTCTCTAAAGGTAGGGGACACCTTAGCATTAGAGGCTTTTCGTCTGCGCCTTGCTGAAGCGGGATATGCCAGTATGAGTCAAGTAGCTGCCCCAGGAGAGTTTGCCCTGCGTGGGTCATTACTTGATGTATTCCCCATGGGTACTGACACTCCCTTACGCATTGACCTCTTCGATGACCAAATCGAAGCAATCCGACGTTTTGACACGCAAACTCAGCGCTCGCAAGACTCATTAAATGAAATTCGTTTACTACCCGCACGCGAGATGCCTCTTGATGCGGATGCTGTGCGCGCCTTTAGACGACGCTATCGCACCCGCTTTGATGGTGACCCGACTAGAAGTGCAATCTATCGTGGCGTGAGTGAGGGTGTAGCGCCAGCGGGCATCGAATTCTATTTGCCACTATTCTTTGACAAAACTGATACGTTTTTTGATTACCTTCCTGCGAATGCCGTACTGGCGGATCTCTCCGGTGATGCTCAGATAGCCACCGAGCGCGCATGGCTAACCCTTCAAAAACGCTATGTTGATCGGTGCGATGATTCTGAGCGGCCACTCCTAAGACCCGAAGAAATATTCATTGCGCCAGAGGTAGTCAATTCAGCCTTAGTCACACGACCCACTGTGACCTTAAGCACACTGCGCCAAGTTGAATCACCCACTCCCCATACCTATCACTTTCCAAGCAAACTACCACAACAACTGCGTTTGGATGCACGTGCAGAAAAACCACTCGCTCCACTTGAAAGCTTAGTACGTGAGTACCCAGGACGTATTCTATTAGCTGCAGATTCTGCGGGACGGCGTGAGGTAATTAACGAGTTAATGCGTGGCGCTAACTTGCGCGCCAGCCCGTGTGAAGGGTGGACTGATTTTATCCGAGGCGAAGCGCGGCTGGCTCTTACTGTCGCGCCGGACTTAGAGGGTCTTCATCTAACAGATCCTGCGCTAATCCTGCTTTCAGAATCACAATTATTTAAATCACATGCACGGCAAGAGCGCCGGCGTCGAAAAGTTAACGCCGACCCCAATGCAATCTTACGAGATTTACAAACACTCACCGCTGGCTCACCAGTTGTACATGAAGAATACGGCGTGGGTCGTTATGTTGGTTTACAGATCATGGATGTGGGCGGTCAAAACGGCGAGTTTTTAGTGCTTGAATATTACGGAGGGGATCGTCTCTATGTACCGGTACACTCACTACAGTTTGTGAGTCGGTACTCCGGTGCTGCACCGGAAAACGCGCCGCTACATAAATTAGGCACTGAGCAATGGAGCCGTGCGCGTCGTAAGGCTGCTGAAAAGATTCGTGATGTCGCGGTAGAATTACTTGACCTCTACGCACAACGCAAAGCTCGGCGTGGCTTAAAACTACCCCCTAACGAATTAGAATACCAATCATTTGCTAATGCTTTTCCCTTTGAAGAGACTACTGATCAAGCCGAGGCGATCAATGCAGTCATAGCTGATATGGGCGCAGAGCAACCTATGGACCGCATTGTCTGTGGCGATGTAGGCTTCGGCAAAACAGAGGTCGCTATGCGCGCGGCATTTGTAGCTGTGCAGGCTGGCAAACAAGTGGCAATCATCGTCCCAACTACTTTGTTAGCGCATCAACACCAAAGTAATTTTGCTGATCGCTTTGCCGACTGGCCGGTACGCATTGAAGCACTCTCACGCTTTAGATCGAATAAAGAAGCCGCCATTATCCTAGCCGGACTAGAGAGCGGCAGTATCGATATTGTCATTGCCACACATCGCTTACTCCATGCCAACGCTCGTTTTAAAGATTTGGCACTTATCGTTGTCGATGAAGAACATCGCTTTGGGGTACATGATAAAGAACGCCTGAAAGCGCTGCGCGCTGAAGTTCATGTGCTAACTCTAACTGCGACACCGATTCCACGCACTTTAAATATGGCTTTAGGCGGATTGCGCGAGCTGTCTCTTATTGCGACCCCACCTCCAGATAGGCTGGCGATCAGAACATTTGTTTCTGAGTGGAGCGACACTACTGTACGTGAAGCAATATTGCGGGAATTACGTCGTGGAGGACAAACTTATTTTGTACATAATGAGGTGCGCGATATTGAGCTCTTTGCAGAGAAACTTGCAAAGCTAGTGCCGGAGGCCAAGATACGCGTAGGTCACGGTCAAATGCGCGAGCGCGACCTTGAGCAACTTATGGTTGATTTTTATCATCGCCGTTTCGATATTTTGGTATGTACAACGATCATTGAAAGTGGCATCGATGTACCTACAGCTAATACCATTCTAATTGAACGTGCAGATCGCTTTGGACTTGCGCAGTTGCATCAACTACGCGGCAGAGTTGGCCGGTCACATCATCGTGCCTATGCCTATTTGATGATTCCTTCACGCAAAGTGCTTACCGGTGATGCTTTGAAACGTCTTGAAGCCTTGGAATCGCTGGAGGACTTAGGCGCAGGCTTTATGTTGGCAACGCATGATTTAGAAATTCGAGGTGCTGGTGAACTACTTGGTGAAGAACAAAGTGGTGAAATGACTGAAATTGGATTAACTATGTACCTTGATATGCTGGATCGTGCTGTGAAAGCCTTAAAAGAAGGCAAAAAACTAGCCCTTGATTCACCCCTAGCGGCGCAATCAGAAGTCGAGATGCGAGTCCCTGCACTCTTGCCTGAAACTTATATTGGCGATGTGAATATGCGCTTAGCACTGTACAAACGTATTGCAGGGGCTAGTGATACGGCTATGCTCGATGATTTAACCGAGGAGCTAGTTGATCGTTTTGGCGAGCTTCCACAGCCCAGCCAAAACCTATTACGTACTATGCGTCTTCGCTTAAGTGCGCGTCGCTTAGGGATACGACGTCTGGATTTTGGCGGGCATGGCGGGTACTTACTATTTGAAGCTAAGAATATGGTCGATCCAGTGGCAGTAATTAAGCTTATCCAAAGCAGATCTCGCGAGTATCGAATGGATGGCCCCTTAAAACTGCGCATCTCACGAAATCTAGAAAATGAAGCTGAACGTTTTGTCTATGTAACTGAGCTACTACAGAATATAAACCCGGAGGTTGCCAATAGTTTATGATTAAATTATGAGATGCGCCCTACTTTTGACGCTATATGTAATATGCAACACACTCGAAGCTGCGACGCCTTCTGGGCGCGGTAGCTATATAGTTGAAATCTTAGTTTTCCGAAATCTTAGTGGTGCTAGGGAAGATTATTACGTGCCTAGCGGCGGCGCTGCGCGTGCTGAGGAAAAAAATAACAGCCGTGGCTCTCAAGTTGCGCAGTTCATTCGTAATGTGCCAAAAAGCCAACTCAAATTAAATGCAGTCAACGAGAAGCTTGCTATTAGCGGAGCCTACCGTCCTTTAGTTCACGCCGGCTGGACACAGACTACAAGCAGTTGGGGTTCTCGCAGCGGCCTATCTTTGGATACTTTAGGGATACGAGTGCCAGGACTTTCCGGATACGTCAATCTACAACGCGGGACCTTGCTGCATCTAGGCTTGAACCTACGCTATGCAAACCCTGAAGGCGGAGCAGCGCAACAAATAAATGAATCACGCAAAATACGCTTCAATGAGAAAAATTATTTTGATCATCCCGCGATTGGTGTCATCGCTATTATTACACCCGGTCCTAAATAATTTAACACCCTAAGTTAGTTTGAGATCAGGTACGGCAATAGCATGCTCTAAGACAGCCTGGGCTGCCAACCAAGCAGGTGAACTGCGTAACAAAGACGGCGTACTTGCTGATTTACCACGCAATCGAACCAAACGAAACGCGGCTGCGAGATTCTGTGGCACTTTAAGTTCATCGAGTAATAACTCAACACTCGGTCGGTGATTACAAACGGGCAAGACATCACAACCTGCCGCAAGCGCAGCTTGTGCTCTATCGAGAATGCCGCCCACAGAGGCAGCACCAACCATTGAGAGATCATCGGCAAAGATGACGCCTTGAAAGCGCATTTCCTGTCGTAGGATGCCAGAAATCCAGCGCTTAGATACACTAGCAGGCACATGATCAATCTCTGGATATAGGACATGTGCCACCATTACGCCAGTGAGTCCGTTTTCAATCATCAGCCGATAAGGTGCTAAATCGTTCTCCATATCCACCAGCATCCGTCGATCCACAGGCAAGGCATGATGTGAATCTGCAACCACAGCACCGTGACCTGGAAAATGCTTGGCGGTAGCTGCCATGCCTGCACTACGCATGCCATACATATAGGCAACGGCCAACTGTCCTACTGCAGAGCTTGTTTTATGCAAGGCACGATCACCGATAGCCCCACTGACCCCATAATCCAAATCCACACAAGGTGCAAAAGACAAATCAACGCCATGCGCACGCAACTCTGCAGCCATGAGCCACCCCATCTCACGTGCCAAGCTCAAACCACGCACCGTTGCAGCATCAAACTCAAGCCCTATACGACGCATTGCAGGCAACCGTGAAAAGCCCTCTATAAATCTTTGGACGCGGCCACCCTCATGATCAACTCCAACAATCAAAGCCGGTGAGCGAATCGCATGGATTTCACATATCAACTGGATTAACTGATGAGAATTACTAAAATTACGACTAAAGAGAATAACGCTACCCACTAAAGGGTGCGCCAATATTTCTCTTTCGATAGGTTGCAAAACATCCCCTTGGATATCAACCATCAAGGGACCTAGTGTCACGCTCTGCGCTCCAGCAAGGCGATAGATTCCATGTGATTGGTATGCGGAAACATATCGATAACACCCGCAGCCTGCAATTGGTACCCATGTACATGCACTAGTACAGCCAGGTCACGCGCCAAGGTGCTCGGATGACACGATACATACACAATCTTTTGAGCGCCTAGTGCTGCTAAGCGCGGCAAAATTTCAAGTGCTCCGGTACGTGGAGGGTCAAGTAAAATATGTGAAAAACCACCAGCCATGCTCGGGATTACCCCTGCCAGAGCAGCATCAGGGCTCGCTAAATTTGCGACATGAAACCGGACATTATGTATTTCGTTATGCTGGGCATTCGCTTGTGCACGAGCCACCAAGCTCGGCTCACCCTCAATGCCCACTACCTCGCGTGCACGACGCGCTAAGGGCAAGCTGAAGTTCCCTAACCCACAAAATAGATCTAAGACCCGATCATCCAAACCGACTTGCAGAAGCTCTAGTGCTTTATCGACTAGTAGCTCATTCATTGATGCATTTACTTGAATAAAATCATTAGGTCTAAATTTAAATTCTAAATGAAATTTAGGTAATCTATAGCTGAGTTGGGCCAGCTCACCCTGCAAGGGTTGTACACTATCAACACCCCCAGGCTGTATATAGATACGTACCGATTGAGTACGCTCAAAATTAGCCATGGCCAGCCGATCTAAATCACTCAACTCTACTAAATTTCGCATCACCAATACGGTCACATTATCCGCAACAGCCACTTCAATCTGCGCAATGAAATCGCGCGCCTGCAAAGCACTAATTAAATTTTTGAGTGGTTCAATTAGCGCATCAACTGGTGCTTCTAACACTTCGCAGCGATCTAAAGCTGCAATATAAGGTTTTTGACGCTCCCTAAAACCAACCAAAAGCTCTTTACGCTTGATCACATATTTGACTCCCAAACGCGCACGCCTACGGTACTGCCATACCGGCCCTTGCATAGGCTCCAGCCAATAATTCGGCACAACCTTCCCAATCCGTGCAAGAGTTTCCACTAGCTCGGTATGTTTAACAGCCAACTGCGCTATAGGAGCAAGATGCTGCAAGGAACAGCCACCACAAACACCAAAGTGTGCGCACCGTGGTACAACACGATCATTTGAAGATTCTAGAATTTCTAGTAGGGTTCCTTCGTCATGCCGACGATGGCGCCTTATACGTGTAAAGCGCACCCGTTCACCCGGCAGAGCACCGGCGACAAAGGCGGTTTTCGCTGCAGAGTTTGTAGTATCGCGAACGACCCCAGCCCCATCGCTATTTAAAGCCATGACTAGACCTATCTCTGGCACTGACGACATTGACCCACGCCGACTCATAATGTACATCTCATGGAACGCTACGAGGCCAAGCAGCCAAGAACTCTATCATG
>SHZO01000073.1 GCA_009692285.1 Gammaproteobacteria bacterium
ATATCCATCCTCAGTGAACTAATGATCCCGCATAGGTCCGGTGTACTGGCAAGGGGTGCCGCAGTAGATAGATGGCGGGTCTGCGGATGCCGTGCTACACCGTGCTTTAAACGTTGCAGCTCCTCAGACCACCAGTCTAGGCGACTGTGACTTACGCTGTGATTTAAACTCACGTGTAAACTCTGTATTGCTTCTTGCTCCACCATGAATAGCGCCTCTAAAGCATTACGCTCAGCTTTATGGGTAAAGCGCTTTACTAAATCTCGATTTGAGCCAGCACTCGCGCTAGATATCATGCGTGGGGTTTGGGTTTGCGTAGGTGACAAAGATAGTTGACTGACGGGTCGCGCGTTAAGCTGCACTGAGAGGTAATCGGATTGTATTCAATACCAAAAATTTCCACTAATTCTAAATTCGATAAGCGTGCCCAAGTAGCCAACTCAGAGGGTCGAATCATGCGCTCATATTCATGAGTACCCAGTGGTATCAAGCCGGATATATATTCCCCACCTACAATAGCCATTAAGAAGGATCGCAAGTTACGATTTAGAGTTGAAATAAAAAGATCACCTCCAGGGCGTAACAAATCTGCCAATGACTGAACTATCAAGCTTGGCTCAGGAATATGCTCAAGCATCTCCATGCAAGTCACTACATCAAATTGATTTGACTTCGCACTGGCTAGTGCCGCTGCGCTCTGTACTTGATAATCAATGGTTAAATTTTCTGATATCGCGTGAAGTCTCGCTATATCAATCATGCCGCTTGCTAAATCAATACCAAATACTTGTGCCCCGGTGCGTGCTAAAGATTCGCAAAGAAGTCCGCCACCACAGCCCACATCAAGTACTTGGGCAGACGCTAAATGAGTACGCTCGGCAATAAAACTAACCCTTAAGGGGTTCAACGCATGCAAGGGGCTAAACTCCCCATTTACATCCCAAAATCGATGCGCGAGTAAGTCAAATTTAGCCACCTCAGCTGGGTCTACTTGGGTGTTCAAAAGGGTCCTTAAAAATGGCATGTAGTGAGAGTTTTTATGGTATCATTTTATATCATATTTCGGCTGTAAAATTGAACAATAGTAATGACTGAAATCGCTCGCGAAATCATACCTGTAAGTCTCGAATCTGAAATGCGTCAGTCGTATTTGGATTACGCCATGAGCGTAATTGTCGGACGTGCCTTGCCCGATGTCAGGGACGGGCTTAAACCTGTCCATAGGCGTGTGCTATTTGCCATGCGCGAATTAGGTAACGAGTACAACAAATCGTACAAAAAATCTGCTCGCGTAGTTGGTGATGTGATCGGCAAGTATCACCCTCATGGTGATTCAGCTGTTTATGAGGCTACAGTTCGCATGGCTCAGCCATTCTCTATGCGATACATGCTGGTCGATGGGCAAGGTAACTTTGGCTCAGTAGATGGCGATACGCCAGCGGCGATGCGTTATACCGAAGTGCGAATGTCGCGCATGGCTGGTGAATTACTTGCGGATATTGACCGTGAGACCGTTGACTTTGTCCCCAACTACGACGAATCCTTGATAGAGCCTACGGTAATGCCTTCGCGGGTTCCCAACCTGTTGGTTAACGGTTCATCGGGTATTGCCGTAGGTATGGCAACAAATATCCCGCCGCATAATCTTACTGAAATTGTAAATGCATGTATCGCAGTAATTGATGACCCGGAGATTAGTCTCCTCGGGCTTATGCAGCATGTGCCGGGACCAGACTTCCCCACCGCAGGCATCATCAATGGTGCCCAAGAAATTTCTACAGCCTATCGTACTGGACGTGGCCGTTTATCTATTCGTGGTCGAACGCACTTTGAAGACGTCGGTCGTGCAGACCGGCAAGCGATTATTGTCACCGAGCTTCCGTATCAAGTTAACAAAGCGCGCCTCATAGAGCGTATCGCTGATCTCGTGCGCGAGAAACTCATTGAGGGTATCGCTAATGATGGCTTGCGCGATGAATCTGATAAAGATGGTATGCGTATCGTTATTGAGTTACGTCGTGGTGAGAACGCTGAGGTTGTGCTGAACAATCTTTATTCCCAGACACCGCTGGAAACTGTTTTCGGGATTAATATGGTGGCTTTGATTGATGGCCAACCACGTTTGCTTTCGCTCAAAGAAATGATAATTGCTTTCATTCGTCATCGACGAGAAGTGGTTACGCGCCGTACTGTATTTGATTTAGCTAAGGCTCGTGATCGCGCGCATATCCTCGAAGGCTTGGCCGTAGCTCTGGAAAATATTGATATCGTAATTGAACTGATAAAAGCTTCTCCTACGCCAGTTGAGGCTAAAATAGCGTTGTTAGGTAGGCTTTGGAGCGCAGGTGCGGTACCTGCAATGCTCGCTCGTGCTGGTAGCATATCAACTCGTCCTAAAGATTTATCCATTGAATTGGGCTTAGTGCGCGAAGGTGGAGGCTATCGCTTAAGTGAAATACAGGCGCAGGCTATTTTAGATATGCGTCTTAATCGTCTTACAGGCCTCGAGCAAGATAAAATTGTGTCTGAATATGCGGGTCTTCTAACCCAAATTATCGACCTCTCTGACATTCTTGCTCGCCCAGAGCGTTTAACTGAAGTTGTTCGTTCTGAGCTATTGGAGGTGCGCGAAGAATATGGAGATGCTCGTCGAACCGAAATCAATCTTACACATATAGATCTAGCTACTGAAGATCTCATTGAGCCTCAAGATGTGGTTGTTACTATTTCTCATGCGGGCTACGCTAAGAGTCAACCATTGACAGAATATCAAACACAGCGACGCGGCGGACGGGGTAAAACGGCTACGACTGTTAAAGACGAAGACTTTGTTGAGACATTGTTTGTTGCTCATACGCATGACACACTTTTGTGCTTCTCTAATCGTGGTCAAGTATATTGGTTGCGAGTATTCGAGTTGCCTCAGGCCGGGCGTGGTGCGCGCGGCAAACCTTTAGTTAATCTCATGCCCCTCCAAGAGGGTGAGAAAATTAATGCTGTGCTGTCTATTAAGCAGTTTGATGATGAGCATTTTGTGTTTATGGCCACTAGTCATGGCACAGTTAAGAAGACGCCGCTCTCAGCCTATTCTCGCCCACGTCCTTCAGGCATCATTGCCGTTGATCTTCGTGATGGTGATCGCTTGGTAGGTGTTGCACTGACGAACGGTCAATCCCAAGTTATTTTGTGTTCCAACGGTGGCAAAGCTATACGCTTTAAAGAAGATGAAGTGCGTGCGATGGGTCGTGACTCAACTGGTGTTCGAGGCATTCGCTTGGCAGCGGATCAAGAGGTTATATCTTTAGTTGTCGTGGCAGATGGTCTTATTTTGACCGCATCAGAAAATGGCTATGGCAAGCTAACCCCGTTAGATGACTTCCCTTTGCATGGCCGCGGTGGTCAAGGCGTGATTGCCTTGCAGACTACTGATCGCAACGGTGCAACAGTTGCCGCATTACAAGTGCTCCCTGGCCAAGAAATAATGCTTATTAGTTCTAACGGAACGTTAGTGCGAACTCCGGTGGACCAAGTGTCAATTGTGGGCCGTAATACTCAAGGTGTTAAGTTGATCCGTTTAGATGAGGGTGAGCGTCTGGTCGGCGTGCAAGGTATTGGCTCTTTAGGCTCTGGACTAGAAGAAGCAAGTGGTGCCGTAGATGAGCCCGTCAGCGCTGATTCATTTGCAGGCATAGTGCCTGATACACCCGCTGTCGAATAATTTTTTTAAGCTAAAGGAAACTATCTCTTGCGTGTTTTTAATTTTGCCGCTGGGCCGGCTACTCTGCCCTTGTCAGTTCTTGAGCAAGCCCGGGATGAAATGACGGACTGGCAGGGCAGCGGTATGTCGGTTATGGAGGTTAGCCATCGCAGTAAAAGCTTTGTTGCTGTCGCGCAGCAAGCCGAAGCAGATTTACGTGAGTTACTGGCTGTTCCTAAAAACTACAAGGTGTTGTTTTTGCAGGGTGGCGCAACAGGTCAATTCAGTGGTATTCCGCTAAATCTTACCGCAGTTGATTCTGTTACCGATTATATTAACACTGGTAATTGGTCTAAGAAAGCTATCATTGAAGCGAAGCGTTACTGTAGAGTTAATGTGATTGCAGATGAGTCAGCCACAAAGTACGCAAGCGTTCCTGAGCAAATTTCATTAAATTTCACACCAGGGGCAGCCTATGTTCATTACACTCCAAATGAAACTATTGGTGGCGTAGAGTTTGATTACATTCCCAACCCTGGCCTAGTTCCTTTAGTTGCAGATATGTCATCAACTATTCTTTCGCGTCCTGTCGATATAAGTCGATTTGGGGTGATTTATGCAGGTGCTCAAAAAAATATTGGCATGTCAGGCCTGTGTGTTGTCATTGTGCGTGATGACTTAGTTGGTCAAGCGCGTACTGGCACACCCCCAATTTTGGATTTTGATGCAATGGCCAAAGAGAGCTCAATGCTGAACACTCCTCCGACTTTTGCTTTGTATGTGGCTGGGTTAGTATTTCAATGGTTAAAGCGCGAAGGTGGTATGACCACTATCGGTGAGCGTAATCGTTTGAAGGCAGAAAAGCTTTATCAAGCTATTGATCGCTCGGGCTTTTACAGAAACCCAGTTGCTTTAAACGCACGGTCATGGATGAACGTGCCATTTACAGCACCTAATCCTGATTTAGAAAAAACGTTTGTATTAGAGGCTGCACAAGCTGGATTAACTAATCTTGAAGGACATCGTCTCGTAGGTGGTATGCGCGCTTCGATTTATAACGCAATGCCGATGGCTGGTGTGGAGGCTTTAATTACCTTCATGCACGATTTTCAACGGCGTAATAGCTGAGAGCACAGTATGAATTTTCGTATACAAACATTAAATAATATTAGCGCACGTGGGTTATCGCGTTTTCCTCGCGATCGGTTTGAGGTTGGCTCTAATCTTTCAGATCCTCACGCTATTTTGCTGCGATCTGCAGATATGCACTCTTTAAAAACTCCAGCTAGCGTACTTGCCATAGGTCGTGCTGGCGCCGGCGTTAACAATGTTCCTGTTGCAGCATTTTCTAAGTTAGGTGTGCCTGTATTTAATGCTCCAGGCGCTAATGCTAACGCAGTCAAAGAACTGGTCATTGCGGGTTTGCTGCTTGCAGCGCGTAATATATGTCTTGCTTGGGATTTTGCACGCGGATTAGAAGGGGATGATAAAACCATTGATGCTGCCACAGAGGCAGGTAAAAAGAACTTTGCCGGGATAGAGCTCCCTGGACGCACCTTAGGGGTTATTGGTTTGGGTGCGATCGGGGTTGAGGTTGCTAATGCGGCTGAGAAGCTCGGTATGCGCGTTTTTGGATACGATCCGAAAATTACTGTTCAGCGTGCTTGGCAGTTGTCCTCCTCAGTAGAGCAAGTGCTCTCTCTTGAGGATCTCTTTGTCCGGTGCCAGTTTATCAGTGTTCATGTGCCACTCGTTGACGCTACCCGTAATCTTGTCAATGCAAAGCTTATTAGCCTTATGCCCAAAGGCGGCGTGGTGCTTAATTTCTCACGGGCGCCGATTGTCGATGATGCGGCAGTGGTCACTGCGCTGCAGTCTAATCACTTGCATTATTATGTTTGTGATTTTCCAAAGAACTCGCTGAAAACACATCCACGTATAATAGTTTTACCTCATCTAGGAGCCTCTACCGGTGAGGCGGAAGAAAACTGTGCTCTTATGGTTGTAGATACTTTGAGAGACTTTCTTGAAAACGGCAATATACGTCACTGTGTTAACTTCCCCGACGCCGTTTTGCCCCGCATTGTTGGTTCAGCGCGTCTGGCCGTAGCTAATAGTAATGTCCCTAACATGGTTGGCCAGATTTCTGCAGTTTTGGCAGGGGCAAACTTAAATATTTCTGAGTTACTTAATAAATCCCGTGGCGAGTACGCCTATACTTTGATCGATGCTGAAGGCCAAATGGATGAGGTTCTGCTTGGCCGTATCCGCGCTATTGAGGGAGTGTTGTCAGTGAGATTGTTATAATTATGGTCAAAAAAACTCAGAAAAAATCCGGGCGTCTCAATGTTGTAAAGCCTGCAATTGATGAGTTGCGCAAGCAGATCGATGGTGTTGATCTTAAGTTACATGAGCTAATTAATGAGCGTGCGCGTTTAGCCAGGAGAGTTGGAGTCTCCAAGAGTAAAAGTGGACGCTTGGTAGACTTTTATAGGCCTGAGCGAGAAGCTCAAGTTTTAAGTCTTGTTCTAGAGCGTAATGCGGCTGCTCGCAGTACTGGCGCTTTGCGTGATGAAGAGGTCCTGCGCTTATTTCGTGAGATTATGTCCGCATGTCTTGCCCAAGAAGAGCCACTGAAGGTTGGTTTCCTAGGTCCTGAAGGTACTTTTTCACAAACCGCCCTCTATATGCATTTTGGTCATTCTGCGCGTGCTTTGGCCTTAAGCACAATCGATGAGGTCTTCCATGAAGTAGAAGCTGGGCATGCTGATTTTGGTATTGTGCCAATCGAAAATTCTACAGAAGGGAGTGTTAATCATACACTCGATCGGTTTTTAACTTCACCACTACAAATTTGTGGCGAGGTTGAATTACGGATCCATCAAAATTTGATGGGTAATTTAAAGTCACTGCGCGATGTGCGTCGAGTCTGTAGCCACCCACAATCTTTAGCCCAATGCAGGCTGTGGTTAAGCAAGAATTTGCCCGATGTTGAGTGCATTGCAGCATCTAGTAACGCTGAAGCTGCGCGGCGTGCGCGTGATGAAAAAGGCACCGCAGCTATAGCAGGTCAAACCGCAGCGGAAGTCTATGGGTTAGAAATCTTGGCCGTTGAAATTGAGGATCAACCTGATAACACCACCCGTTTCTTAGTAATTGGAAAGCGTAGTTTTGGTCCAAGTGGTAGAGATCGAACTACGCTTTTGATTTCCGCAGGTCACTCCGAAGCCCCTGGCGCTTTGCATAGTCTCCTAGAGCCATTTGCTAAAAATGGAGTGAGTTTGACGCGTATTGAGTCACGTCCTTCGCGTCGTCGCAAGTGGGATTATGTTTTTTTTATAGATCTCGAAGGTCATGTGGATGATCCTCCCTTAGCCCGGGCACTGATTAAACTGAAGACGCAAGCTGCATTGTGTCGAGTCCTTGGCTCTTACCCACGCGCAGTTCTGTAGGCCGTTTTGCAAACCTGGTTTGTGAGTCCGTCGCACTGCTTGAGTGGCAGCCTAAATATTCCAGGGGATAAAT
>SHZO01000074.1 GCA_009692285.1 Gammaproteobacteria bacterium
CACCGTTTTGAGCAGATGCAAGTTCTTCCCTCAAGCGCTCAACTTCCCAAGAAACTACAATAGGTGGCAATGAAGATAACTGAGCCAAAGCTAGCTGTAAGGCTTCCTGATCACGGTAAGTAGGTTGCTGCCGCACCGTACGTGATTGCCAGCTAGTGGGACTCCAAGACTGAACTTCTAAAATTTTCATTTAGGGACAATTCTAATCGAGACAACCGTGATGCGCAGCTTTTGCCTCTAACCACAAAGTCTCCCAAGCGGGCAAGCCGATCGATTCAAGTGCAATTCCGCGAGCCAGAGCAATCCGCTCCATATGCGCAAAGCGTTTCTCAAATTTAACATTAGCCACACGTAAAGCAGCTTCAGGATCAATCTTCAAATGCCTCGCCCAGTTGACAAAAGAGAATAATACATCACCAAATTCTTCAATTTGTCTCTGAGCACTCTCCGAGTCCGCCACAGCGGCTTCAAACTCAGCTAGTTCTTCATTGATTTTAGCGCGAACACCTACTGAATCGGGCCAGTCAAAACCCACTTGTGCTGCACGCTTTCCTAATTTGGTCGCGCGAGTCAAGGCCGGCAAGGCTAGAGCGATCCCCGCCAGCACACCTCCTTGCCCTGCAACTTCACGCTCGCGTGCCTTAAATTTCTCCCAAGCCTGAGTTTGTTCTAATGAACTTAGAGCTTTAGTAGTGGCGAAAACATGCGGGTGACGGCGCACCAATTTACTAACGATCGCTTCCGCAACATCATCAAACGAAAACCAATTTTGTTCTTCAGCGATGCGCGATAGAAACACGACTTGAAAGAGCAAATCACCCAACTCATCACGAATGGCAAGAGGTTCACCGACTGCAATCGCTTCAGCCACTTCATAGGCTTCCTCTAAGGTATGCGAAAGGATGCTAGCTAAAGTCTGGTCGCGATCCCAAGCACAACCAGAGATAGGATCGCGTAATTTTTCCATAATATTTAATAGATTCTGCAGGGCAGTTAAGTTCTTTTTTTGTAGACAATCACCACTTAGATCTTGGCTACTCATAGATCTACACCACTTAATATTCGATATAAAGTCATAAGCATACCAGCCGTGGCCCCCCAAATATTGTGCGTACCATAACGAATTTCAGTGAATTCTAGCTCTTGAGATTCAAAAGTACGCATACGCTTAATATGATTACGAGAATCTAAAAAGAATGCCAATGGCACTTCAAATGATTCAGCCACTTCAGTAGTATCGATTTTCAAATTAAAATTTGGCGCTACAAATCCAATTACAGGTGTAACACGATATCCACTAATAATTAAATGGTCAGGTAAAAAACCAATAATCGACACATGTGTTCGACTTAAACCAATTTCTTCTTCTGTTTCACGCAGGGCAGCATCCAATGCATCGGCATCGCTAGATTCGATGCGCCCACCGGGAAAACTAATTTGTCCTGCGTGATGCCTAAGATGCCCCGCTCTTCGGGTTAGCAGTACAGACAAGCCGGAGTGGCGCTCCACGAGGGGGATTAAGACGGCCGCTAGGACTGGATGATCTGGGAAAAACTGACTTATTTTTAGCCGCTCAGCAGGAGCAGCACCTGCATAGCGCCAATTAGCAACTGTGGTAGCAACAGGGACAGCAGACAAGCGCGCGAGCAATAACAACCGTAAAGCTCCGTCATCTAAGGCAGTTAAATCGCAAATGGCCGGTTGAAACAAGGTCGGACTCATGTGCGTAGGCGTCACTCGGTTGTAAGCGCTAGGGTATAATTGCCATTCTATCACTGCCACTGCAGGCCATCGAATCTGTTATGCCCCTAGACGCCTTAGAAGCATTATCCCCTTTAGATGGACGTTACGCCCGCAGCACTGATTTGCTACGCCCCCACTTATCTGAGGCCGCACTGATTCGCGAGCGCATTCGAATCGAAGCACAATGGCTCCTGCATTTAGTCAAACATGCCCCAAAGGAACTACCTGCTACTTTAAGAATCCCTCCTGAGGTCTTAGACGTAGCACACGAACTAGCCAACGACACTCCTGCAGAAGCACCAACATCCGTCAAAGCCATCGAGCTTAAGACCAACCATGATGTCAAAGCGGTTGAATACTGGGTGCGCGATCAACTAGACAGTGCAGGAGCAAGTCCTGCGGTATTGGAATTGGTGCACTTTGGCTGCACCTCCGAGGATATAAATAATCTGGCTTACGCGCGCATGCTAAGCAGCGCACGTGAAACTTTACTCGAGGTACTTAGGCATCTCATTGATACCCTTCGTGAACTCTCCGGCTTACATGCGCCACTGGCTATGTTAGCTCGCACGCATGGGCAAGCGGCAAGCCCAACCACACTCGGCAAAGAAATTGCAAATACTGTTTCACGGTTAACTCATACTCACGATCGCTGGAAAAAAGTAACTATCCGCGGAAAATTTAATGGTGCAGTAGGCAATTACAATGCACATCTAGTCGCAGCACCCAATACTGACTGGCCGCAGTTAGCAAAAAGTTTTGTCGAATCAATGGGTCTAAGTTTTAACACTATTACCACTCAAATTGAACCTCATGACTGGATCGCAGAATACTGCGACGCGATTGCGGCTACCAATGTGGTATTGATTGACTTTTCACGGGATATTTGGGGATATATCAGCCTAGGTTATTTAAAACAGCGCGCGGTAAGTGGTGAAGTGGGCTCCTCAACAATGCCACATAAAATCAATCCTATCGACTTTGAAAATGGAGAAGGTAATCTCGGCATTGCCAATGCACTTCTGCATCACTTTGCAGAAAAATTACCCTTGTCTCGCTGGCAGCGAGATCTCACAGACTCAACGGTACTGCGTAATTTAGGTGTTGCCTTGGGACATACCTTAATCGCCTGGAATTCAATCGAGAGAGGCTTGGCGAAAATCGAAGCCAATCCTGAACGCATTGCTGAAGATTTAGATAACGCCTGGGAAGTATTAGGTGAGGCTGTGCAAACCGTGCTACGTGCAAATGGTGTCCCTAACGGTTATGAGCTGCTTAAAGAATTCACCCGGGGTCGGCAGATCGATGCCAAAATCTACAAAAAATTTGTAAGCACACTACCGCTCGGGATAGAAGAAAAAACACGCCTTGCGGCACTCAAGCCTAGCGATTATGTAGGTTTAGCGGCTCACTTGACCACACAGGTTTAAACTTAATGCCACAGCCGCACGTCATCGTCGGCCTCTCAGGTGGTGTGGACTCCGCTGTAGCTGCCCTGCTACTAATTGAACAAGGTTATGAAGTCGAAGGTCTTTTTATGGCCAACTGGGATGAGGCAGACACCTACTGCAGTATCGCCCAAGACTTCCAAGATGCGCAGACTGTTTGTCGTGAATTGAAAATTCCATTACACAGAGTAAGTTTTGCAGAGCAATATAAGCAAAGAGTATTTAATTACTTCGTAACAGAGTACCGAGCAGGTCGGACACCAAACCCTGATGTGCTGTGCAACAGAGAAATAAAATTTGGGGTCTGCCTTGAGTACGTTAAGCGCCTGGGTGGATCTCATTTTGCAACTGGGCACTATGCAAAAAGCGTAATCGGTAATGACGGCATCGAGCTTCATAAAGGGCAAGACTTAAATAAAGACCAGTCTTATTTTTTACATGCTCTAGAAACCGCACAACTAGAACGTGCATTGTTTCCTTTAGGAAATCTAAATAAAATACAAGTGCGGCAATTCGCACGCACTGCTGGATTACCAGTACATGATAAACCTGACAGTACTGGAATTTGCTTTATTGGTGAACGCCCATTTCGTCAATTTCTAAGCCAATATATCCCGCACCAGCCAGGATCTATTCAGACACCTGGAGGGGAGAAAATTGGCACTCACTGTGGCCTTGCATTTTACACAATTGGCCAACGTGGCGGTCTAGAAATTGGAGGGCGCGCAGGTCACACAGAGGAACCCTGGTATGTAGCAGCCAAAGACCTCCCTAATAACCTTTTAATCGCTGTACAAGGTCACGATCACCCGCTAATGCAAAGCTATAGAGTTGGGACTGGAGTTGCGCATTGGCTCATCGTCACCCCTACACTCCCTTTCGAAGCTCAAGTGAAACTTAGGTATCGACAAGAGGATCAAACATGTCGAGTAATTCCTCAAAAAGACGGTCGCCTACATCTGAAATTTAATCAACCACAGCGTGCCGTAACTCCAGGTCAGTTTGCTGTACTATATCAAGGGTCACGCACTCTGGGCGGCGCTGTGATTGAAACGGTATAATCTGCGCCGTAATTAGCGGAGGTCTCATGTCAGATAGTTTCAAATCATGCACGCAACTCAAAGTCGGTGCACGTACTTACGATATTTGGAATCTTTCAGCGCTACCATCAGATAAGGTAGCGCGCCTACCCTATTCATTAAAAATTCTCTTAGAAAACTTACTTCGTTTTGAAGACGGAATTAACGTCACCCGCAAAGATATTGAAGCGCTTTTGAACTGGGATCCAAAAGCCGCGCCTTCTCATGAAATATCCTTTACGCCAGCACGCGTGATTATGCAAGATTTCACAGGTGTTCCCTGCGTAGTTGATCTCGCAGCAATGCGAGAAGCCATAAAAAAATTGGGTGGCGATCCGAAACAGGTGAATCCACTCACTCCAGCTGAAATGGTAATTGATCATTCAATTCAAGTTGATCACTACGGCACCGCAGATTCTCTTGCAAAAAATACAAAGATCGAATTTGAACGCAATGCCGAACGTTACGCCTTCTTACGTTGGGGTCAAACAGCATTCCGTAACTTTAAAGTTGTTCCGCCTAACACAGGAATCGTACACCAAGTAAATCTAGAGTTCTTAGGGCGCGTAGTATTTGAAAATAGGACTGCCAAACGTACTCAAGCTTACCCAGATACTCTAGTAGGTACTGACTCACACACTACAATGATCAACGGTCTTGGAGTTTTAGGTTGGGGTGTTGGTGGTATCGAAGCGGAAGCTGCCATGCTTGGTCAACCTGTCACTATGCTCATTCCGCAAGTAGTAGGCTTTAAAATCACAGGACATTTGAAACCAGGCGCTACCGCGACAGACTTAGTACTTACAGTAACCGAGATGCTAAGAAAAAAAGGCGTAGTAGAAAAATTTGTTGAATACTTTGGTGACGGGCTAGAAAACCTGCCTCTAGCTGATCGCGCTACAATCGCTAATATGGCCCCTGAGTATGGTAGTACCTGCGGTATTTTTCCTGTCGATGAAGAAACTATTCGCTATCTTGAGCTTTCTGGCCGCTCTACTGCACAAATTCAGCTTGTAGAGGCGTATGCAAAGGCGCAAGGAATGTGGCGTTACTCTGGTGCTAATCAAGCTTGCTACACTGAAGTGTTGGAATTAGATATGAGCACGGTAGAGCCCTCGCTTGCCGGACCTAAGCGCCCACAAGATCGCGTGTCGGTGAGTAATTTAAAGCATGTCTATCGCAAGAATTTAAATCAAATGTCTGAGGAGCGCAGCAAGAAAAATCCATCAGCCACAGGTATAGCAAATGTTTCTGCTAAATCTGCTAGTCAACAAAGCTACGAAGTTAAAGATGGTGCGGTATTAATTGCCGCAATTACAAGTTGCACCAACACCTCAAATCCGTCAGTCATGTTAGGCGCCGCACTTTTAGCACGTAATGCTGCACTACTAGGGTTAAAAGCCAAACCTTGGGTCAAAACAAGTCTCTCGCCCGGTTCAAAAGTTGTGACGGATTACCTAACAAGAGCAAATCTAATAGATGCTTATGCGGCTGTCGGATTTTATGTTACAGGCTATGGGTGTATGACTTGCATTGGAAACTCTGGACCACTGAAACCTGAAATCTCTGCGGCGGTTAGAACCGGTGATTTAATTGCTACTTCAGTACTCTCTGGTAATCGTAACTTTGAAGGACGCGTGCATCCTGAAATTAAAATGAACTTTCTAGCTTCGCCGCCACTTGTAGTTGCCTATGCAATTGCCGGTACGACTGACATTGACCTAAGCACAGAAGCACTAGGCAACAGTTCAAAAGGAATTCCAGTCTTTCTTAAGGATATATGGCCAACTCCGAAAGAAGTAGCTGACACCGTACGTGCTTCTATCAACTCAGAGATGTTTCGCAGTAGTTACCGCGATGTATTCTCTGGCGACAACAACTGGCAGAGTATTAAAGTGCCTGCTGGAAAACTATATGCTTGGAATCAGAAATCAACTTATGTGCGAAACCCGCCTTACTTTGATCGTATGACAATGACTCCGAGTAAAATTAACAGAATTAAAGGTGCACGCGTACTAGCACTACTAGGCGATTCGGTCACAACAGATCACATATCGCCGGCGGGCGACATTGCACGCGGTAGTGCGGCCGCACAATATCTAGAAATTAATGGGGTTAAAAAAGAAGATTTTAATTCCTATGGCGCTCGCCGTGGAAATCACGAAGTTATGATGCGTGGTACTTTTGCTAACATTCGTTTACGCAACCTATTAGTACCAGGCATTGAAGGTGGTGTAACAGTGCATATACCGAGTAGCGAAAAACTATCTATTTATGATGCATCAATGAGATACCAATCGGAGAGTACTGTTTTAATTGTAATAGCTGGGAAAGAATACGGTACTGGTTCTTCTCGTGATTGGGCCGCTAAAGGCACAATGTTGCTTGGCGTAAAAGCCGTTATTACTGAGAGCTTTGAACGAATACACCGCTCCAATCTAATTGGCATGGGTGTTCTACCATGTCAATTTATGGATGGTCAAACTGCACAGAGCTTAGGGCTCACCGGTCGCGAAGTTTTTAACTTTGGTGACTTAAAGAATGCCGAAGCACGCACAATTATAGTCTCAGCACATCCGGAAAATGGTGGAATACCTATCCAATTTGAAGTTCGAGTACGCATTGACACACCAAAAGAGCGCGACTACTACCGTCATGGAGGAATCCTACAATATGTATTACGACAGTTAGTAGCAGCTAAAGCTAAGCCCATACTAAAGACTAAAGCGAAGTTTAAAACCAAGCCTAAAGGCAAGCCTATGCTGAAGGCCAAAACAAAGCCCCAAGCTAAGCTCATGCGAAAGGTTAAAGTTAAAGTTAAAGTTAAAGTTAAAGTTAAAGTTAAATC
>SHZO01000075.1 GCA_009692285.1 Gammaproteobacteria bacterium
GCCACCGCCACCGCCACCGCCGCCACCGCCGCCGCCACCTGCTGCTGCCACGACAACGGCTGCCACGACAACGGCTGCCACGACAACGGCTGACACGACAACGGCTGCCACGACAACGGCTGCCACGACAACGGCTGCCACGACAACCACAACTACAACCACAACCGAAACCACAACGACTAGTACGACTACCGGAACGTGATGATCTAAATGGCGCGAGCCAATTCAAACCCTAGGTAGTCTTGTGTGCTACCTAGGGTTTTTTTTCATTCGTCTTTTAGGGTCGCTGACGAACGAGGGTCAAAGGAGCCAAGCCCGGAGCAAGTGTGATCTCAATACGTCGCAGATCACCGGCGGCATCGAGCTCCACGTTGTGCTGAGCAAGGGCCTCACGACCCTGCAAGCGCCCAAGACAGTCAATGCGCCAGCCATATCGGTCAGCAGAAAGACGCCACTCGCGGCGCGTAGCACATCTGAGCCATGAGGCTTCAGTGCCTGCCCGCTCATACCAGCGCCCGGGGCCACTGCGGCGAATAAGGTAAGTTCCAAAGGCACCAGGCAATCCCTGAACGCTGACTATGGCCTCGCCATCAAAGTCAACCCGGATACCGCCCCGATTGGCAAAAACGATACCTCCGGTTACCCCCACGGGGTAAACCGTGTACTCGCCACCGGCAAACTGCAACTGCCAGGCATAGGGTGCGGCTTTTTTTTCTATCGACTGCTGGACGAAGTTAAAGCTCGGAAGCAACCGACTTGCGGTTTGTACCTGACTGGATTGCACGCTGCACCCTGTGCATAAACCAAATGAAATGCACCACAAACCCAGTTGGATCCCCGCGCGCTTCATTCTGGAAACATCCTGTCTTGATTATCATGCAGACGATCTGAGTGCGTCTCGCGCAGTTTCTCCCACAAGCTGTTGGGCCATTCATCAAGCATGCGGCCCCCATCGCGATTGATAGAACGGATAATAGTGCGATAAGAACCTTTAACATTCTTAGGCGAGTACAGGTCAAAGGGAATCTTAAAAATTAATCCCTTATCGAAGCTTCCCTCACCAAAATCAGCTGCGGAGACATTTGTTTTGGTTGCAAAAACGCCCACAGACCAACCATTAGCAAATCGTTTTTGAACTTCAAAGGTTGCGCCCACATCACGGGCAAGATAACGACCCATATGCACTGCTGCATCGAAACCATAGAAAGGCGTCGCCCAATAAATGCTCGTATGACCGGTGATAGTCTTATAGTCCCGTAGCCCAAACATTTTTTTATACTCGCGTTGCTGCACAGCATTAATATTTGCCCCTAAAGCTAAGCGACTAGAAAAGGGTCGCCACAGTATTTCGCCACCGGCACCTGAGAACATTTCCTCTAAGATGCCGCCGTAAAGTTGATAATAGATATCGCGGGCCACCTTGCCCCGCTTGATCAATACAAGATCATCAATACCCGACGCACCTTGCTTTAAATAATCAGGCGCTCGAGTACGCACCGCCTCCAAGGCGGAGCCGGAATCACGTCCGATGCGTTGGAATTGACTCTTTAAACTTTGATTCCAAGCCCCAGTAGCAGTCCATCCACCACCAAAGTCCGCATCACCACGGAGCTTCAGTGCAATCTGATAAAGCAAAGGGTCATCAGGGTCAAAGATATAGGCGCGGGCATTTATGCCAACGCTCGTCTTGCCGTTCGGGTAACGATAAATCGTTCTAAAGTTCGGCGGTGCCATAGCCTCAGGTGAAGTGATTTCAATCGTATCTAAGCTACGATAGAGCTCTGGCTTTTGAGCATCGGCACGTTGATAGTGAATCGAGTGACTACTCATCCCCAGTGAATCACCGGTCAGGGTTACATCTTTAACTTGCGCGGGCGCATAAAGATCCGTGAGCGTCAACACCCGGCGCACGGCATCCGCCTCCACTTGGTAGGTCATGTTGCTGTACTGCAATACCAACTTACCATCAACGGTCTCGCGGCCCGATTTAATGAGTACGCCAGAGGATTCAGCGTCGCTCACAATACGTGGCCACCAACCTTCTTTAGCATCGAGCTTACTCACGCGAGCATAGGACGTTGAGCCTGCACCAAAACTATTGGGGGATTTTCGAGGAGCGATCTGAGCAGTATCCAGTGCAAAAGATAAATGAAAGGCAAGTTGGCTCCCTTGCTGCCAGCTGACACTTAAACGAACATCAGGAATAGCTTCCCATTCAATACCATAACTTAAGGGGGCTACGACGTCTGTAAAATAGCCTTGTCTTTTAAATATGTTATAGCTGTCGCTAGTGTACGCGGCCAATAAATCTAAATTCAGACTAGGAATATGATAGCGAGCGCCGCCAAACAGCCCTATATTCGGACCACGAAAGAATGACTTATAAGATACTTTGCCTCCCAGCCCGAACTCTGTATTGCGGTATGCAAATGCCGAACTGATTTTAGTCAATGGATTACTGGCAATAGCCCGCTCACTTAATTGCCCCCACCCTAAACCAGCGCTCACATCAAATGTATTGCTGAACTTTTTAGAGGCTACCAAATATTCGCCACCCCACTGACCTGTACCCAATAAATCTCGAGTCCCAACTGACACTTGGGGTAGGTAGTGAGTTTCTTCAAGGATTTTGAACTTTATTTCGAAACTTCGATCTCGGTTATCAAAGCCCACATCAAACTGCTCACGCGGATCAATGATAGTGTAACGAAATGCCATCTCAAGCCTCGGAAAGGGCTGATACCCAATAGCATAAATATCTGCAATATCTTTACGCGAATAACTCGCCGTGAACTCGCCCTCTTTGGGCATACGGGCAGTAGGGATATCTAAAATTCCGCCCACCCCAAAGTCATTGGATTGCGCAGATGCTTCTTGATGTACAGTATTCAGCCAGCCTATAAAAAATAAGCTCAACAAAAAACGATTCATCACAAGCTCTGAGCAGGCGGGTAGGTAATCTGAGTTGCACACAAGCGCTTGCCCAGTTCAACGCCAAACTGATCAAAGGCATTAATACCCCACAGAATACTTTGAACATACACTTTATGTTCGTAGAGTGAAATCAGCGCCCCCAATTTCTGCGGTGTTAGTGCCTCTAGGTTGATCACACTCAAGGGACGAGAACCCAAATGAGTTTGAGCGAGCGCTTGCTCTGTATTGCCCTGCGTACCAAAAGTAAACGCATCAATTTGCGCACTGGCATTAGCCATGGACCATTGATGCTGTATGCCAGGGCCGACGGCCTCCTTCACAAGGATCATATCTAATGCAGAGCGTAAAGTACCTTGATGCAACATCTGAAAAAAAGAATGCTGCGCATTATTTCCAGGCTCGCCCCAAATAATGGGCGCAGTGCTCCATGTAACCGCTTCGTTATCCTTTGTTACCGACTTGCCATTACTTTCCATTTCGAGTTGTTGTAGATATGCAGGCCAGCGGCTTAAGCGATCTGCATAGGGTAAAATAGCAAGTGCCGGTAAATGTAAAAAATTAATATTCCAAATGCCTACCAACGCCATAAGTACGGGGAGATTCTCTGCCCAGGGTGCTTGTCTGAAGTGCTGGTCCATCGAATAGGCCCCGGCAAGTAGTTGCTCAAAGTTCTGCGCGCCAATGCTAATAGCCACAGACAACCCAATAGAAGAGCACAAAGAATAACGACCCCCCACCCAATCCCAAAGCGTGAAGCGTGCGAGAGGGTGGATCCCAAAGTCATCCATAGCCGGGACATTCACCGAAACTGCAGCAAAATGATTGGGCACTGCATCACTGCCCAGCGCTGCAGCAATCCATTCCCGTGCCACGTAGGCATTGATTAAAGTCTCTTGGGTCGTAAAGCTCTTCGAGCAGATAATGAACAGGGTGCGTGCAGGTTTGCTCATCTCAAGGGCATCAGCCAATGCACAGCCGTCCACATTAGAGATGAATAAAACCTTTGGACCACCGCCACAAAATTCTTTGAGCGCTCGTGCAGCCATGGCTGGACCGAGATCTGACCCTCCAATGCCGATGTTAATCACCGTATCAAAATTTCTCTCGTGGCGTACCTGCTCGGCATAAGCCAACATGCGCTGACGTTCCGTGAGAACCTCTGCCGCAATCTTTGTTCCACCTATCTTTAGCTCATCAAGTAGATTTTCCGGTTGTCGCAAGGCTACATGCAAGGCGGCTCGATCTTCGCTAACATTGATTTTATCCCCATGCCACATCCCTTGAATCGCCGCACCCATATCGACGATATCTGGCAATTGGAGTAACGTCTCTAAGACGATATCGTCAATACACTGGCGAGAAAAATTAAACTCTATCCCGGCAGCACTGCAACTATATTTTTCTCTGCGCTTTAAGTCTTGGGAAAGTAGCGTAGGTACATTTAAATGCTGGCTCCGCTTAGCCAAAGTTTCTAACGCACTCCAAACAGGGGTGCGTGGCCCAGCAATCATGTTTTTGCCTGAGCATAAAATGCAGAGATACAATCCACCACGTACTGTAATTGAACGCGGGTAAGCTCTGGAAAGATTGGCAGCGCTAAAGTTTCTGCTGCAGCAGCATCAGAGTAAGGAAAACTGCCTTCGTTATAGCCCAAATTAGCAAAGCAGGCTTGTCGATGCAGCGGCACGGGGTAGTAAATCTCAGAGCCTACGCCACAGTCCGTTAAGAACTGCTTCAATGCATCGCGCTGCGGCGCACGAATGACAAATTGATTATACACATGCCGAGTATCAGCCGGAGCGTAAGGCAGGGTGATGGTTGCCTGTAGATCTGCTTTTTCAAATGCACCAAAGTAAAAGCAGGCGTTTTCTTGGCGGGCACAAGTCCAAGCATCGAGGTGCTTTAATTTAATCAACAGGACTGCTGCTTGCAGCTCATCTAGTCTAAAATTACCACCAATAATTTGATGATAATACTTCGGCTCCATGCCGTGGACACGAACCATGGCAAGTTTTGCAGCAATGGCCGCATCTTGCACCACGCACATGCCAGCATCACCAAAGGCGCCTAAGTTTTTAGTTGGAAAGAAAGACAGACATCCGATATCCCCGATGCTGCATGCTCTGCGGCCTTTTGCATCTGCGGCGCCAATGGCTTGCGCAGCATCTTCTATCACCCGTAAATGGTATCGTTGCGCGAGATCCATTAACGGATCCATATCTGCCATTTGCCCGTACAGATGCACAGGCATGAGAGCTTTAACCACACGGCCTGTAGCGCGATGCGTGAGCACGCCCTTGTCAAAAATGCAGTCGGTTTTTAAAACTTTAGCTACTGCAGAAGCGCTTAAGTTGTAGGTCGCAGAATCAATATCTGCAAAAATCGGGAGCGCGCCCACGCGAGCAATGGTACCGGCAGTCGCAAAAAAAGTATAAGGCGTAGTAATCACCGCATCGTTTGAACCAATATCCAAAGCCATGAGTGCGGCAAGTAAGGCGTCGGTGCCCGAGGACATGCCAATACCCTGCGCGCAGCCGCTGTACTGAGCGACAGAGGACTCAAGTTCGCGCACTAAGGGACCCAATATGAAACTCTGTGAGTTGCACACCTGCTCTATCGCGGCGTCGATCTCAAGCTTGAGGGCCCGGTACTGCGGCTTTAAATCTAAAAGAGGGACCTTCTGAGTAGGCACGGGGCAAATAGGAGACATGCCCTGAATTATAGAGTGAAAAACGACTCGTTGCTCCGGTAACCCATCGCTTAATTTAGGCAGAGGGCACCGCAGTAACTTCCGAATCGAACTCCCTGAATATGCACTTTCCACCGCTACTTTTAGCGATGTGATCAAGCAAAATTTCATGGGCAGCAAGCTCGGTGGTTGTAGCTCGAATTACAGGCAAGAGGCCCTCAGGACGCAGCCAACTTGCGGCTCGTGAAGGGTTATTGATACTAAGATCTCCACCGGCGGAGGCCAAACGCATGATTGTGCCGCGAGTACCTCGACTCTCACCGAGCTCCAACGCACTTTGACCTCCGGTCATAGCCAAAAATACGTCCGCTAGAATTTGTGCATCTAGTAGGGCGCCATGCAAATCACGCTGTGAAATATCTACCCCGTAACGTTTACTGAGTGCATCGAGGTTATTGCGCTGCCCGGGGTGTATTTCGCGCGCGAGCTTTAAGGTATCCAGTACACCGCACAAGGTATCCACAGGGCGCGGTTCGCCAGGTAAGCGTGCGATTTCAGCATTCAAGAAACCAATATCAAAAGCGGCATTGTGTATGACGAGCTCTGCGCCCTCTACAAAGCTTAAAAATTCAGAAGCAATCTCCGCGAATCGCGGCTCATTCATGAGTTGTTGGCGACTTATGCCATGCACCCTAAACGCACCTTCATCAATGTCACGATCGGGGTTTAAATAACGATGAAAATTTCGACCCGTGATACGGCGACTGATGATTTCGACACACCCAATTTCAATGATGCGATGGCCTTGACTAACTTCTAATCCAGTGGTTTCAGTATCGAGAATAATTTGACGCATACGAGAATATTAACCTAACAGCGAATCAATCGCGGCAGTAGCCAAAGCATCCACGCGCTCATTGCCAGGCACACCGGAGTGCCCCTTCACCCAACGCCATTCAATTTCATGCAATGCAGCGAGAGTATCCAGTTGCTCCCATAGGTCGCGATTTTTAACCGGCTTTTTATCCGCAGTGCGCCAATCACGGGCCTTCCAAGCTTTCAGCCATTCAGTAATACCGCGACGCACGTATTCAGAATCGGTGTAGACCAGCACATTGCTGGTTCGCTTGAGTGCTTCAAGCGCACGAATAACTGCAGTGAGCTCCATCCGATTGTTGGTGGTTGCAGCCTCTGCGCCAAAGAGTTCCTTGCAGTGCTCTCCGAGTTGCAGAGTAGCCGCCCAACCGCCGGGACCAGGATTGCCTCGGCAAGCACCGTCAGTATAGATTTCAACGCGCAGGTGATCTAAGTTTTGCAAGAGATGCGTGTGGTACTCAGTCATAGGATAGGTGTCATGGAGCGGGTTCACTTAAAGTTTTAGCCGATGATGTCTCAAACCCGCCCAGCATG
>SHZO01000076.1 GCA_009692285.1 Gammaproteobacteria bacterium
GGGTTTTGCTTTGGTCGGCGTCATAATGGCTGCAGGAACACTGAACTTAGGCGATATTGTTCGCGCACAAGCGGGCGGTGTTACTAGTTGGTTTATTATTTGGTTATTCCCCCTATTTGTGGTTTATCTCATTGCAGGGGTAGCTGAAACTAATCGAGCTCCTTTCGATGTCGCAGAAGGCGAATCAGAAATCGTTGCCGGTTTCCATGTTGAATATTCAGGAATTGCATTTGCGCTATTCTTTTTGGCTGAATACGCCAATATGCTGCTGATCTCTGCACTGACTGCAGTGTTTTTTTTAGGAGGATGGTTAAGTCCTTTTGAAGGTATTTTACCGTCGGACAGTTTATTTGCGCGACCAAGTTTTTTTTGGTTATTTATTAAACTCTTCTTTTTTCTTACGTGTTTCATGTGGTATCGCGCAACGTTTCCACGCTATCGCTATGATCAGATCATGAGGCTAGGTTGGAAAGTATTAATTCCAGTCACTCTCGTGTGGATCACCGTCGAGGCAGTGCTTTCACATCTGGGTATTGGACCTTGGAGTAAACCATGAGTTTGCGCAGTTTTATCAAAACCTTTCTGCTAACAGAACTGATTTCTGGTTTATCAGTCACTGCGCGTACTTTATTTCGACCTAAAATTACATTGAACTATCCCGAAGAGAAAACTCCACAATCACCTAGATTTCGTGGATTACATGCACTGCGTCGTTATCCTAACGGAGAGGAGCGTTGCATCGCCTGTAAGCTGTGTGAGGCAGTTTGCCCAGCATTAGCCATTACGATTGAATCAGATATTGCAGATGATGGTACCCGTCGCACTACGCGTTTTGACATTGATCTCTTCAAGTGTATTTATTGTGGATTTTGTGAAGAAGCTTGTCCTGTTGATGCTATCGTTGAAACTCGTATTCATGAGTACCATATGGAAAATCGTGGTGAGAACATCATGAACAAAGATAAATTACTTGCAGTGGGCGAACGTTATGAAGCATTAATTAATGCAGATAAAGCCGCTGATGCGCCATACCGTTAAGATCAAGAGGGCTTAATTAGTGCTTGTGCAGATATTATTTTATGTGTTTTCGAGTGTATTAATTGTTTCTGCGCTCGGTGTGATCACCGCACGTAATCCAGTACATTCAGCACTCTCTCTGGTACTAGCTTTCTTTAGTAGCGCTGCGCTTTGGTTATTAATTGAGGCTGAGTTTTTAGCTATTGTTCTAGTGCTAGTCTACGTTGGTGCGGTGATGGTGTTATTTTTATTTGTTGTAATGATGCTCGATATTAAAGTGGAGCAAGTGCGTCAAGGTGTTTCACGTTATGCCTGGTTGGGTTGGTTGACCGCCGCAGTAATCATCGCGCAGATGCTAAGTGTTTTTTGGTTCCGTGGCTTAGGGGTAGATGCTACCGTGGGTGTGCCACCTTCGCCAATCAACCATAGCAACACTCGTGAGCTCGGGGAGGTGCTGTACACCCAGTATGTATACCCATTTGAATTGGCGGCAGTGATATTGCTGGTGGCTATTGTTGCCGCTATAACACTCACGCTTCGACGGCGCCCTGGCTTGAAGCAGCAGGACGTAGCTGCGCAAGTAGCGGTGCGCCGCGAGGAGCGTGTCCACTTAGTAAAAATAACTCCTACTAAGCGCAAGGCCTCACCGAGCGATGAGGCAATCTCATCATGATTACTTTACAGCATATGTTGTCGATATCCAGTGTACTTTTCGCACTATCTATCGCAGGTATTTTTATCAATCGAAAGAATGTAATTTTATTGTTAATGTGTATTGAACTGATGTTGTTGGCTGTTAATTTTAGTTTTGTTTCTTTTTCACGTTTTTTAGGTAATCTTGATGGTCAGGTATTTGTATTCTTTGTTTTGACGGTAGCTGCTGCAGAGTCTGCTATTGGTCTGGCGATCTTGGTTATTTTATTTCGCGAACGCCGCAGTATTAACGTCGAAGATCTAGATACGCTCAAGGGTTGAGTGTCATGAACCCAAATATACTACTCGCAATTCCTTTGGCTCCTTTGTTAGCCGCAGTTATTTCTGGCCTATTCGGTCGACAGATCGGTCGTATCGGAGCGCATCTTCTGACTATTTCTGGAGTTGGTGTTGCCTTTGTGCTGTCTGTAAAAGTGGCATTGCAACTTATTAACGGTGATGTTTCTGTCTTCAACCACAGCATATACACCTGGCTAGTAAGTGATGCAGTGCACATGGAAGTTGGGTTCCTGATTGATCAACTCTCAGTACTGATGATGTGTGTAGTGACTTTTGTATCCTTGTGTGTCCACATCTACACCATTGGGTACATGCAGGATGATCCGGGTTATCAGCGTTTTTTCTCGTATATATCACTCTTTACTTTTGCGATGCTGATGCTGGTGATGTCTAACAACTTCATGCAGTTGTTCTTTGGATGGGAGGCTGTGGGTGTAGTCTCCTATTTGTTGATTGGTTTTTGGTATACCCGTCCCAGTGCAATCTTTGCAAATATGAAAGCCTTCATTGTGAACCGCGTCGGAGATTTTGGATTTTTGCTTGGCATTGCCGGCGTATTTTTTTATACCAATTCACTGGATTATCAAGAGGCGTTTGCACTAGCTCCAAAAATTGCGCAAGCATCTCTGTATATTCCAGGTAGTTGGTTGGGTGGTGGTTGGGATGTCTCTGCAATTACTTTAATTTGTATTTGCCTCTTCATCGGGGCTATGGGCAAATCTGCGCAGGTACCCCTGCATGTATGGTTACCTGATTCCATGGAAGGTCCCACACCTATTTCTGCTCTGATTCATGCTGCAACCATGGTTACTGCCGGTATCTTCATGGTTGCCCGTTGCTCTCCACTATTTGAACATTCAGAGACAGCGTTGTCCTTTGTTTTAGTGGTCGGCGCTACGACTGCACTCTTTATGGGTTTTCTTGGAGTCATTAATAATGATATTAAGCGTGTCGTAGCTTACTCAACGCTATCACAACTCGGTTATATGACTGTGGCCCTTGGTGTCTCTGCTTATAGCGCAGCTATCTTCCATTTGATGACGCATGCATTTTTCAAGGCATTGCTATTTTTAGCAGCTGGTTCAGTAATTATTGGCATGCACCATGAGCAAGACATGCGAAAGATGGGTGGTCTATTCAGATTTATGCCAATTACTGCAATCACCTGTTGGATCGGTGCCCTAGCCCTCATTGGCACCCCATTTTTCTCAGGATTTTATTCTAAAGATATCATTATCGAAGCCGTAGGCGAATCTCATCGTTGGGGCGCCAGCTATGCCTACGTTTGTGTATTAATCGGTGTATTTGTTACGGCTTTGTATACCTTCCGTATGATTTTTATGACTTTCCATGGTGCACCTCGTTGGCAACAGCAAGAGCAACATACACAACACGCCCATGGCGATCTCCATGCGGGTGTCCCCCATGAGAGTCCCTGGGTAGTCACGTTGCCTTTAATTCTTCTTGCAATACCCTCCATAGCGATTGGTTTTTTAACTATCCAGCCTATTCTATTTAACGATTATTTTGTGCAGTCTATTTCTGTGTTAGACGCTAATGACGTAGTAGGGGCGCTGGCTTATCATTTTGATGGCCCACTCCGCTTTGCTGTTGCAGGCTTTTTGCACTTGCCTTTTTGGTTAGCTTTAGCAGGGGTGCTGAGCGCGTGGTACGTTTTCTTGCATAAGCCCACTGTTTCTACCGCCTTCTCTATTGCGCTGGCTCCTTTCAGGACCGTGCTAGAGAATAAATATTACTTCGATTGGTTTAACGATACCGTTTTGTCATCAGGAGTACGTCGCTTTGGGCGTATTTTATGGAAGGGTGGCGATGAAACTATTATTGATGATGGGCTTGTCAATGGCCTAGCAAATTTCGTTGGTTTCTGTGCTTTGCAGTTACGCCGCTTTCAGACAGGTTTCTTGTACTCGTATGCATTTTGGATGGTTATTGGTCTGGCAATTATGCTCGGATTGTTTCTAAGGTAAAGAGTGCCACATGCAGAACTTTAACTATCTTTCCTTTCTAGTGTGGTTACCAATTATTGGTGGTTTTCTTGTGCTTGCCTTAGGCGATCAACGTCTTGTATTGGCACGTTGGGTTGCATTATTAACGTCCCTGTTGGCACTGTATTTATCTGTAATACTATATATAAATTTTGATTCCAGTACTCCAGCATATCAATTCTTAGAGATCTATAAATGGATTCCCTTCTTGAACGCGACCTATAGCTTGGGTGTGGATGGCATTGCACTTCCTTTAGTATTGTTAACGACATTTATTACTGTACCTGTGCTGATCGCTGCTTGGACAGTAATTAAAAAACGACCTGCCCAATATTTTGCTGCCTTTTTAATTATGGAAGGCTTAATGATTGGAGTCTTTTCTAGTCTCGATGCCTTATTGTTTTATTTTTTTTGGGAGGCAATGCTCATTCCGATGTTCCTAATCATTGGGATATGGGGCGGTCCACGGCGCGTGTACGCCACTATTAAGTTTTTTCTCTATACTTTTTTAGGTTCGGTGTTCATGTTGGTTGCGTTGATCTATTTGTATCTCAAAGCTGGGTCGTATCAGATCACTGCTTTTCAAGCTTTGCCTTTGAGTATGTCTGAGCAATTTTGGATTTTCTTGGCTTTCTTTGCCGCATTTGCGGTCAAGATCCCGATGTTCCCAGTGCACACATGGTTACCTGATGCACACGTTGAGGCACCTACGGGTGGTTCTGTAGTTCTAGCAGCCATTATGTTAAAGATGGGGGGCTATGGTTTTTTGCGTTTCTCGTTACCTATCGCACCAGATGCCAGTCGTGAGCTTGATGAGCTGATGATTGCTCTTTCTTTAATCGGAGTGGTTTACATTGGCCTAATTGCATTAGTTCAAACTGACATGAAGAAGCTTATTGCTTATTCATCTATTGCCCATATGGGTTTTGTCACTCTTGGAATTTTCTTAGCCTTCAATATCATGGCAGCTACCGGTACTTTAAAGGGTGTGAGGATGGGTATCGATGGCGCAATGGTACAGATGGTTTCCCACGGGTTAATCTCCGGCGCCATGTTTCTCTGTGTTGGGGTGTTGTATGACCGTATGCACAGTCGTGAAATCAGCGCCTATGGTGGTGTAATTAACAAAATGCCTATTTTCGGTAGCGTAATGATTTTCTTTGCTCTGGCGAATGCCGGGCTGCCAGGTACGTCAGGATTTGTAGGTGAGTTTTTGGTTATATTGGCTAGCTTCAAAGCTAATTTCTGGTATGCCTTCTTAGCGGCAACTACACTAATTTTAGGTGCGGCTTATACATTATGGCTTGTTAAGCGCGTGGTATTTGGTCCGGTTGTTAATAATCAAGTTCAGATGCTTGAAGATCTTAATGGGCGAGAGGCTTTAGTCCTCGGTGCCTTGGCGGTTGCGGTGCTTGCTTTAGGTTTATGGCCGGCACCATTATTGGAGATTATGCAGGTTTCAACACAGCATTTGGTCGCGCAGATTATGACCAGCAAGCTGCCCTTGTGATCTAAGGCTAAAGCTATGAATGTACCTCTACTGACTCTCGCCAACCTTGCTCCGGCATTGCCTGAGATTTATCTTACAGCAGCAATTTGCATGGTGTTGTTGGTTGATGTTTTTTTAGGCAAAGCCGCGAGTCGCGTGACACCTACGCTCACACTACTAGTGTTAGTCATTGCAGCATCCCTAATCTTAGGATTTTCCCAAGTTCAGAGTCCAGTTTTACTCTTCAGTGGGATGTATATTGCCGATCCTTTGGCGACCTTACTTAAGCTACTCTCCGTATTGGTAGTGGCTATTACTTTGCTGTATTCGCGGCATTATCTAGAGGCACGTGGTTTAATTAAAGGGGAGTACTACGTTCTTACCCTAACTGCGCTGTTAGGTATTTTTGTGATTATCTCAGCGGGCAGCTTACTCACCCTTTACATGGGCGTGGAGCTGTTATCGCTCTCCCTCTATGCTTTAGTTGCCTTTGATCGTGACTCGGGTATTTCATCCGAGTCAGCCATTAAATATTTTGTACTTGGTGCAATTGCTTCAGGTTGCCTGTTGTATGGCATGTCTCTAATTTATGGTTTGACTGGTAGTTTGTTACTTAGTGAAATTAACATTGCACTGCATGGTGCGCCTAGCCTCGGCATCATTATGGGCGTCGTATTTTTAGTCGTTGGCGTAGCTTTCAAGTTTGGCGCTGTGCCTTTTCATATGTGGGTTCCCGATGTTTATCAGGGCGCCCCTACCTCAGTTACCTTATTAGTAGCTAGTGCCCCAAAGATAGCCTCCTTCGCTTTAGCGTATCGATTGCTTGTGGGCGGACTAGGTCATCTTGCTGAGACTTGGACTCAAATGATCGGCATCGTTGCGGTACTCTCGATGGTTGTTGGTAATGTAGCAGCGATTGCACAAACTAACTTAAAACGCATGCTCGCGTATTCGGCTATTGGTAACGTTGGGTTCATTCTGCTGGGTTTTGTTAGTGGTACGGTTCAGGGATATGAAGCTGCCTTGTACTATACGATCGCTTATATATTGATGACGCTGGGTTCTTTTGGCGTAATTTTGTTGGTTAGCCGCGCAGGATTTGAAGCTGATGAGCTCGAGCATTACAAAGGTTTGCATACACGTGATCCCACCTTAGCACTGATAATGATGATCTTGATGTTCTCTACTGCTGGTATCCCGCCGTTCATAGGTTTTTGGGCCAAGCTACAGATTTTTCAGGCCTTGTGGGGCAGTGGACAGCTAACGCTAGTTGTGATCGGTGCTGCTGTATCAGTGATCGGTGTCTTTTATTATTTGCGTGTTGTTAAACTTATTTATTTTGATTCACCAAGCGGTGACCTGCCTGCTATTGATTCGCATATGGGGACGAGGTTCGCATTAGCGCTGAATTCTTTCGCTGTTGTAGGATTAGGTATCTTCCCGCAGCCTCTGTTTGTCATCTGCGACCAAGTCTTGAGATAAAAAACTTACCTGCGTATACTTCGCCCCCCTACTG
>SHZO01000077.1 GCA_009692285.1 Gammaproteobacteria bacterium
ATGGCAATACCCTTGAAAGGAATTGCTCTTGCGTGCTATAGCAGGATTACAAGCACGGTTGAGCAATGAATAAACTGGAGAAAATTCCCCTATTCTTCACTCAACCACTTGTGAACGTTGGTTTGTTCCTATGGTGAACTAGTTATACATAGTTGGTAACATCGCTGCCGCCCTGTCCCTAAGGCTCCCCACATATAACTTGTTATATATAGTTGGTAACCCCTAAGGCTCCCACATATAACTTGGAGGCATTATACCATCCAATGTGGTTTGTCCATTCTTTTTTTGGACACTATTACCTAAGCGCTATCAAATGCGGTTGTGTAACAAAAAAATATTTGAATCATCCATAGTCACTAACAAAGCAAGTCTTTCACCTAATATCTGCCACGCTGCTTTCTGATCTATTTCTAGCTTCTGGTTGGTAAATCCGTTTAATCTTATTTTCCTCTGTGTGGTTTTGGTACTTTGAAATAACATCGTGGGCAATACCTAAGTCACCCTTTATGAGGGCGTCTGCTCCCCAGCTCAACGCGCTGTATTTTTTTTGTTGTCATTTTGTAACCTACTTATGAAAATAATTTTAAAACAGATAGGAACATCTATAAAACCTTGCCTTCTTTACTATGATTTTAGATTACGTTAATAAATTATATTATGCCCACAACCTGTTTAATGACTTATCATTCAACCAGCGCTTTCAACAATACATCTCTAGCATCAGAGTAAAATTGCACATCAACTTTAGTAGCCATATCATCAGATAGATCAATCAATTGTCGCCTGCAGCTTACCGGTATTAACACCACTTGAGCCCCTTTTTCTACAGCTAACTCAACAATATTAACTGCATTAAAAATCGTTTCTATAGAGCCCCCCAGGTTAAGTTCGCCAACGACAATCAAGCCACCTCTTACGGATTTTTTAAGTAAAGCGCTACACAATGCGATAAGCGCAGGCACTCCCAGTTTGGCACCTTTTTTAGAGGCATCAAATGATCTTAATTGAAGTGAGAACTCATGGCTTCTTGGGTCTCTGTCACCCACTAAGTGCACTGCATTAGAATAGAGGTTTTGTTGGGCGTAACGAACTGACTCTTGGAAAGCTTGAGGTACAGGTTTATTGAGTATCTTAATGCTTGAACCAGGGCCTTCATTGACTTCAATACGATATAGACCGGCATTGTCATCAACATCATGCCCACCCTCACTAATGCACCAGATTTGACCTGGCTCTAAGGGATCAGTACCAATACTGCTATCGCTTTGTAATTCGGGGGTCGATACGAACTGTTCAATGCCATTATTGCCCAAGATATAGCTAAAGTGAGTATTTCTGTATTCAGCAGAACCAATACGCTTTTGTTGTTCTTTTACCCGTCTTCTTGATTCTAAACCCAAACGTACCACCCACTCCAAGTCTTCATCAGGGATAGGGTCGTTAGGATCTGGGTACAGTAGCTTGAGCAACCCTGATACCGTTTTATTAACAGCGTTTGTATCCCTTCCGCTTAAACTGCCACCGTATTGGATTCTATTTTGCAATAAGTTAACTCGGCTCTGGGTTCGTAAGCGACTAAAGCATTCAGACAGAAAATCACTTACCAAACCAAAATGTTCGGTTAGTAGAGATGCACTTACTTTCGGCACATCCCAGCCAGGTAGATAGCAATGTATTCTATCCATAAAAGCTGTGTCATCACGCATCTCTTGGGGTAGTGGGCCGAATAAATGACCCACCCGTTGTTGATGTTCGACATCGACATCAAAGTTCCCCACGAAGACCATAGAGCCATCAGCTCGAATACTTTCCTTGCCACGGCTAAATTCACCGGCCTCCATATAGCCTTTCATAATATTAACGCCATCCTTGGAGTCAAAAGAAATGCCTGATACTTCATCAAAACAGATAACGTCATACTGACAAACAAGACCACGTTGCCCCGTACCATTATGAACGAACATTTTAGCAACGCTTGCTTTACCTCCAGAAATCAAGTGGGCATAAGGCGAGATTTGTTGATATAAATGGCTCTTACCCGTCCCTCTAGGTCCAAGCTCTACCATGTTGTAATTTCGTTCAACAAAAGGAATCATTCTTAAGAAAAACGCATTTTTAGCACGTTCATTAAGCGTTTCGGGTTCCAGGCCCACACTACGAAGTAAAAGATCTTTCCATTGTTTTGTATCTAATTGCTTCCTACCTGCTGCCAGCGTATCCAGTACGTCTCGTTTAGATAACTGGATAGGGCGTATCGCTTGTATTCCAAAGGGCATTCCACCTTTTTCATTAGCAATAGAATCGTCATACTCCAAGGTTATCTCAGCATAAAAACCACCCGTTAACATACGCTGATTATCATCAACTAAGGCATCGCTGATTCTAACTTTATTTAATTGTAAGCTAGGCAAATGTGCTTCATAGCCTTTAACAGATACGCTAAAACTGGCACTGATTAAGTCTATGAGCTTAACGGAGCCCTCTTTATAGGCCTTAGCCTTAAACAGCTCTTCTTCACCGGCTCTTACTGTTCTCGAAGACAGTTGGCGCTGGACAATTTCTAAGCCTTCTTCAATTTCAGTCGTATCAATCGTTGCACAGTAACGCCCTAGCAAAAACTCAACGACATAAGTAGGCACCGGGAATTGCTTACTAAAGGTTCTGACTAAATCTTTACGAACAATATAGCCTTCAAATACGTCAGCGACTTTAAGGTCTAATTCATCTAGCTGCAAAATATACTCCTAACAAAAGAATCATCATTCACCCACAATAGTGGCTTGTTTAGCTAGCAACTGACCCGCTTCATCCACTAATACCAACACCACCGAAGAACCTTCAAGGTCATCGTCTTCAACTATCAATGAGCAACCACCGCCTATAATGGGTTTCATCGGACAAATATTACTATTTTCATCAGCCGGTTTAGTCCTAAGTACAGCATAGACCTTGTCATCTGACACTGCCTGTACCTTACAAACCAGGCCAATCCATTTTTTACTTTTTATAGTGGCTGATGCCTGGCTTAATAGGCTCACTTGCGATCTTATGTTTAACACAGGTGTGACACACTCTTGCAGACTTAGGCCGCCATGCTCATAGTGTCTACCCGCAATAAAGGAGCTGATTGCCGGAGCCATAGCAATAGATACTGCAGGGTTCCAATGCCAGGCCACCACTAAGCCATCAAAACTGACGGATTCTTTTAACTGAGCACAGCGCCCCCAACGAGTTTCAGTTGCAGACTTGGGCAGACTAACCTTGGGTAGTTCATCCGGAACCAGCAACCAGCCATGATCAGTAACTACTCTGATATGTTGCCAACCGACAGATTCAAGCTCAACAATACGCTCAACAATTTCATCTAATAAGGGCTCAATACGTTGAGCAAGCTTCAGTTGCTTGGCATGACCCTCCTTATCAATATCACCACATTCAGTCCAAGCTTTGCCGGAAGAGTCTCCAGTTTCATCACTGGCAATATACTGCCAGCCCTGTTCATTAAGTAGTTTTTTGAGAGAGTACTGTGAATAGGCTTTGTCTTCTGTTTTCAAACTGGGTTGAAAGTCTACATCAGTAGTACGTCCAGTAATTAAATCATGTATTGGCGTAACAGCGGCTTTGGCTGTTGAGGTGACTGTCGGTAAAGCAGACCAATTAGCACTTAACTCAACCTCAAAATAACGTGCCTTCAGTTTATCAAGCAACGTATGGGCAATATCAAAACGCAAACCATCAATAAAGAAAATACATTCACCGGTAATAGCGTATTCGGCAACTGCTTCATTAACTTGCTGAGTACCTGGATAACCTTTGGTAGCAATTAACGACTGAAATGCCTGGTTGGCCTGTGTTAACCAGGGTGTATAAATAACACTTAGCACAGACTTAATGACTTCTTGATGTTTATTAAGGGTAACGGTTTTAAGGGCATCCAAACAGGCTTGGTCAACTTGCCAATAATTGGCTTGATAACGTTCACCCATCTCTTGCGGGGTAAGTCCGCCTGGGATAGTCGCCGACAACTCCGCTATAATCGCCAAATGCTCTAAAGCCTTGGCCAAAGGCGCATAACTCATCTTTCCCCATACCCAAGAGCGTCGCTCGGCATGAATCAGTTCCAGGCTTAAAACGGCTTGTCGGGCGGCTGTGGGGGATAGATCACTTAACTTCGCCAAGCTATTTTCCAGGGACTTTTCTTCATCCAAGGTATATTGCAAATAGGTAGATTGATCAGCAAATATATCGTAATGCACACTCACTTTTGTCAGTAGCGCTGGCAGTTTGGGGTAGAGGTGATAGGTTTCAATAAAACGCTGCCAGACGCCAATCCATGCGGCTTTGTTTTTACACAAGGCCTCTGCCGCACCTAAGTCACCTTCTTTATCCGGATTAAAGTTAAACTCTTTAATGCACAGTTCAACAAAGGCATCCCATTGATTGCCTTTCCACAACTCTCTGATTGCTTGTGGATCATTCATCCAGGTTAACAAGTCTTTGTCAGGGGTAGACATCAGCATCTGGTTAAAGTCATTCGACTCTAAATGAGAGCCGGTTAACTGCTCTATTTTTTTATCAAATAATAAAGGCTCTAACGCACGTAGCAGAGCATTCTGTGTACTTTCATCCTTCGCAACGTCTAAGCCTAAGCCACTAGATTTAGTTGTTAAAAAAGCATTTACAGTCCAGTCTCTGCCATTAGCTTGGCTCCAAAAGACTCCTCGATATTGCAGTTCTGCTAAGCCTTGTAACCATAAGGGACAAGATTCTATTGCTCGCAAATCAGTACGGCTAATGCCAGGTAAATAAATGATAGGGATTAAATCTTCAGGAATATGAACTTCAGGTAAAGTTCTAGCAATCACGCACTTAAGCCATATTACCGGACCGGTTAACTTTTCTGGAGCATAAGCGCCCAAAACAACTAACTCAGGCAACAGCACTTGTATTTTATTAATGACAGCTTCCCACTGCCTATCTTTATCCGTCCATAACACAGCTGCAGGAGCAATCTGGGTATTAGAATTATATTTTTTAGCCTCTTTAATGGCATTAACCAGGCTATCAATAACTAGCATTTATACGATCCTATCAATAGTATGATTTCTTCAATCATCTCTCGCCGCCTGTTTTTCGGCCAAGGTCAGATGATGATCATTGATCCTGGAACCTTCGCTTTCATTATATTTTGGGTCTAATCCTAATTTGAACCAGGGAGCAGAGGCGACATCATTGCCACGGTCTTTAGTCCATTTGATATTGGGTTTAGTGCGTAGGATACCGGCCTCTTTTTTACCGACATCGGGGACTGACATAAAAGGCCTTATATTCATGCGCACACCGTCATTGATATCGGGGTTCCAGCCTAGCGGTTGTTCAGCCAGCGATTTCCAGCGGACAAAAATATCGTAAGGCGCTTCACCTTCAAGGATGGTTTCTAAACGGGTTTTTAGTGTTTGTGCGGCTTGCAGACGGAGTATGGCACCATCGATACCTTCTTTAACACCATGATCTTGGGTTCTTATCCAGTCACCCAGATAGGTGTAGATTAACCGTTCCAGGTTTTGACGATCCAGTTGATGGTAATTAACCAAGGCATTAAAACCATCCGTCAAACCATCCCAGATGTGCCAGATAAAAGGACGGTTTTGGAACAACTTACAATGTTGCTCAAAAAACTTTTCTCTCAGCCAAAAGCCCAGCGTTTTACCTGAACACTGCACGTCAGTTAATAACTTGTTGCGTAGTGGAGCATTCCATTGCTCACCAAAAGCCGCCATTAATAAAGCTTCCAGACGTTCATCAGCGGCTTTCTCACCGCGCACTGGTGATAAACACACAATACCATCATCATCGACAAAAGAAGTTAAACTCTCGCACTGAGCAAGCCATGCCCTTGCTTGATCCGAAAGCGCCATGTCCTTATCGGATTCAGCAGGCCATTGATAACCAAGAAGACGGGCAACGGCGACTTGTAAGGGTTCTTCTGCGGGCGCGGGATGGCCGTGAAAAATCCACTGGGTTGGGTCGTCTGAATAAGGTTTGGGTAGGCCTTTGGGGTATTTTTCTTGGGCGATTTTTGTCCAGTGGTCTAGGTCGAAGGGTACTTTAACCAGTGTTGCATTGGTTACTTTTAAATTTTGATCAATTTTTCGTACTGCCTCGTTATACTCTGGTGATGAGCAGAAGCACCAAATGGCAGGGAGAGAGTCAAGTTCATGAGGGATAATAGTACAAGTATTGTTATCAAAAATTCCTCCTAAATATAAAGAAACGGGTAATTTGAGCATTGGACTTGTAATTACACCTTGCTTGTTCCAAGCTTGTTTCCCCTGTACTCTCGCTTTAGGGTTTGCCTCATGATAACGACCATTTTCTACCCAATAGGTAACATCATTCAGTCCTGAATAAAGTCTATTGTCAACGGAACCTTGTACTGTCCGCCAATCAGAATTAATTTTAGGGATTTCCCAAAAACCCCTACGATATGTATCCCATCCGCCAACATGTAACCCTATGAATGCTTGGGCATATTTGGTCATTAATGGGAAACTGCTGTTTAGATTTTCTAATGTTATTCGCGCATCAGGATTATCAAGTTGTAACTTTTGAGCTACGCCTGTCAACTGACCATTTTCTAAAATATCTACTTTTTCCTGAATCTTATTCGGTACACTCGCATCAATACCTACTAATAATTGCTTAGCGTCTGGAGTCGCTTTAGTTAATGATAAAAGTATGGCATTAACTACTTCGCCACTAATTGTGTCAAAAGCACCTGAACCTAATCTCGCCAATAAATTCCACGTCACCTGCTTTAACAACTGCTCACGTTGTTTTTTATAAGAACCCAAAAACAACCAGTTCTGTGGCATCACCATTTGGGTAACACCGCCTTCTGTATTGAGCTCCAAACACCGTTCCAAGAACACATTGGCAATGTCGCCTTTGGCATTACCATAATGGCGTTCGGTAAAATCTTGCAATGCCTGACATTGCTTACCACGACT
>SHZO01000078.1 GCA_009692285.1 Gammaproteobacteria bacterium
ATTTTTTTTGTCAGGTGCTCTGACGCGTTACGGAGCATGCCCTGGTTATCTGGATGAAAAGGCAGACCATCAGCGACAACAGCTAGATTATTGTAAAGCGCGTCAATCGGTGCATTTTCAACTTTAATATGTTGCCAGTCGCAATCGAGTTCCTCAGCGAGCAGCATGGCAAGTCCCGTATGGATGCCCTGCCCTAACTCGCAACGCGGCACCATTACCGTGACACTTTCATCCTCACTAATTTTCACCCAACCGTTTAGTGCGATCTGTCCTTGGTTAACAGGCAACTCGTGCGAACCACGCAGACGTTGCCGTACTGGTAAAGCACCCCAACCAATAAAAAGAGCACCTACACCACCCAAGCCCGCCCACAAAATAGTCCGACGTCTCAACTGGCACGCACAGCAGGCAACCCAAAACCAGCACGCTTTAGTTGATCAATTTCATCTCGTAATTGAGCTGCAGTTTCAAACTCAAGATTGCGAGCATGTTTAAACATCTCAGACTCTAATTGCTTAATACGACGCATTGCTTGCTCAGGACGCAGAGTAATAGATGCTTCACCCCCACCGGCTGCACGCACTGCAGCAGCACGTCCTTCAGCAGCTTTACGTTGGGCCGAAGCATTACGCCCAACCCCTTTACTACGCGCCGCAGCAAGGGCCTCCCCAAAGGTACCGGCGCCCTCAGCCCTTGCACCCTCCATAACATCAGTGACGGCTTTAACAATGCCGCGCGGCGTGATGTTATGCAGTGCATTAAATTTAATCTGTATATCACGACGACGATCTGTTTCAGCGATGGCGCGTTGCATAGATCCTGTCATGCGGTCAGCGTATAAGATAGCGCGTCCGTTTAAATGGCGTGCTGCACGACCAATAGTTTGAATCAGCGCATTTTCAGAGCGTAAAAACCCTTCTTTATCAGCATCCAATATGGCTACCAAAGCAACCTCTGGCATATCTAAACCTTCGCGCAACAAATTAATACCTACAATCACATCAAACACACCTAAACGCAGATCACGAATAATTTCACTACGCTCAACAGTTTCAATATCAGAATGTAAATATCGTACCTTCACGCCATGCTCATCTAAATAATCAGTGAGATCCTCAGACATACGCTTCGTCAATGTAGTAATCAGCACTCGCTCACCACGTGCCACGCAGAGCTGTATCTCAGATAGCACATCATCAACTTGGGTTCGTACAGGACGCACTTCAACGGGAGGATCAATCAAACCTGTAGGTCGCACCAATTGCTCGACCACTTGTGCGGCATGATTGGCCTCGTAATGACTGGGGGTTGCAGATACAAAAATCATCTGCGGGGCTTGGCGCTCCCACTCTTCAAACTTTAAAGGGCGATTATCCAACGCCGAAGGTAATCTAAAACCATATTGAACGAGGGTTTCTTTGCGTGAACGATCACCTTTGTACATCGCACCAAGTTGCGGCAAGGTTTGATGACTCTCATCTACGACGAGCAAAGCCCCAGGAGGTAGATAATCATACAAGCACGGAGGTGGCTCACCACGCTCACGTCCAGAAAGATAACGCGAATAATTCTCAATACCAGCGCAATATCCCACTTCTTTCATCATTTCCATATCAAACATGGTGCGTTGCTCGAGACGCTGCGCCTCAACTAATTTGTCATTGGCACGTAGCTCAAGCAAACGTTCACGCAATTCTTCTCTAATTTTATCTATCGCACCAATTATTCGCTCTTTAGGTGTTACAAAGTGTGTGCCTGGGTACACAGTAAAACGCGGCAGCTTACGAATTATCTCGCCCGTTAATGGATCAAAGTGCGCTATAGATTCAATCGTCTCATCAAACAACTCAAGGCGCACAGCCTCACGTTCAGATTCAGCAGGAAAAATATCGATTACATCGCCACGCACACGATAGGTACCTTGTGTAAGATCCATTTCGTTACGCGTATATTGCATATCAGCTAAACGTCTTAGTAATTTCCGTTGGTCCATAGGCTCGCCACGCACCAGGTGCAGCACCATAGAGAGATAAGCCTGCGGATCACCCAAACCATAGATTGAAGAGACTGTTGCTACGATGATGACGTCCGGGCGTTCTAATAAAGCCTTAGTCGCCGAGAGTCGCATTTGCTCAATGTGCTCATTAATCGAGGCGTCTTTTTCGATAAAAGTGTCGCTCGAGGGAACATAAGCCTCGGGTTGGTAATAATCGTAATACGACACGAAATATTCGACTGCGTTATCTGGGAAGAAATCACGAAACTCTCCATAGAGCTGTGCAGCCAAAGTTTTGTTATGCGCTATCACCAAGGTAGGTCGTTGAACCGCTTGAATGACATTTGCAATCGTGTAGGTCTTACCACTACCGGTAACACCGAGCAAGGTCTGATGTGCCAAGCCTGTTTGCAAACCTTCAATCAAGCCCGCTATAGCCGCAGGTTGATCACCGGCAGGTGAGTAATTAGATTGCAGACGAAATAGACTCATAATATTCTCGTAATATACAGCTCTGCTGCATCCTCAAGGGTATTTTCTGTGTCTAATTTTATCTCGCGCTGAGTGCAACGCCTTAAACCCTTGGCCACTATGGCGGCCATCGCCCGAACAGTACAACCTCCAGCCTAAAAGCAAGAAATTATCAGCCTCACTGCAGGCGAGCTTGATTTTAATGCACCAGTACATATTCTTATAGCTGGCATCGCTGCGATAACTACTGGGCACACTTGCTATTATTAATTGAAAGTAGTTTTCGTTAACTTTATCGAGTATTGAGTTATATTGATTATTAAAGAAAAAGAAAACTGGAAACACTCCGGCTACTTCTATATGACCCAGCTAACCTTACCCCTTGATGCGAGGTGATCATCGCTGTGTGCCGCTTGGAGTGTTAAATCCATTAAAACTCATTAAACAATTTTTAATTTCTGCACGCTATTTAACAGCACTAAGAATATGCTCAGCAATTAATTTATCAGTGATCTGGTGTGCATTGCGCACACCATAGTTGGTTGTCGTCACCAATCCCAGATCAGGAACAACCACCACCTTGTTGCCACCCGTTCCCGCCATTTGATATGACTGATGCATCACCCCTTTTGCGCTGTAAAAAGTCTGAAGATACAAGCTTTTCGACTATTTACTCAATACAGCAGGTGTTTCAGTGGTCTCAGGTAGTGGATTAAGCACTCTCGGACATATGCACCTATCCTTTGCCACTCTAAGTGAACTTCTCGAATAAGCCTTATGTAGAGAATTTACCCAACACTTAAGTGCAGCTTGACGCGACCAACGCCTTTACCGAAAATGCGGCACCTTATTCAAGCAAGGTGCTCCTGTTCCCCGGTAGCTCAGTTGGTAGAGCGTCGGACTGTTAATCCGCAGGTCCCTGGTTCGAGTCCAGGCCGGGGAGCCATCCACATTAATCATTGGCCATAAGGTGCAGAGCTAAGGCTTCGTATGCAGGTAAGCTTGTTGGGTCCAAGAATATATTACTTGCCCAAGGGGCAGAGCCAAAACGAGCGATTACCATTTCTGCTTTTGGATCAATATAAATGGCTTGACCGTGGACACCGCGCGCCATATAAGCGCCATGAGCGTTGTGCGAGACCCACCATAATTTACGATAACTCCAACCCTTCAGCGTGGTATATCCACCAGCAACAAATTTCGCAGAACTACCCCCGCGCTGAATGTCCTGGACCACACGCGTTGGCACAATCTGCTGATTATTCCATACACCGCCGAGACGCATCATTTCGCCAAAACGTGCTAGATCCCTAAGGCCTAAATTAAGCCCCCCTGCACCCACCGCATTACCGTATGGATCAACCTGAATGTAAGCATCTTGTTCTGCACCTAACTTTGCAAATATCTTCTCTTCTAAGTTTTTTGCTGCAGACTCGCCAGTAACACGACGAATAAGCCATGTGATTAACTCAGCATTAGGGGAGCGATAAGTGAACCCTGCGCCGTGCTCACCTTGTTTGATGACAGTGGGTAAAAATTCATACATTGAGTGGGGGCCTGAGTAGCCTGCAGGCCACGGCGTAATACCTGCTGCACGCGCAAAGTCCCAAATCTCAGCTTTCGGATCCGTGTACAGCTCAGAGAATTTAAGCGCTGTGGTCATATCAAAGACTTGCTCTATAGTAACATCTCCAAAAGCAGAATCTTTCAATTCAGGCAAATACTTAGTAACTAGTGCATTTTCATCCAACAAACCCTCTTCAACCAACATTGCACCTATCGTGCCAAAGAATGACTTTGTCACCGAATGTGCAATATGTTGGCCGTTTGATTTTAGCGCGCCAAAGTAACGCTCGTAAACTATTCGACCACGATGAATCACTACGATACCATCGGTGTAATTAGCCGCCAAAGAGTCAGCCCAAGTCATCGGTGCCTGCGCACCCATAGGGATAAAACTCACCCCATCAATGTCGGAACGTTCCGCACGCGGCCAAACACTAACTTTCCCTATTCCGCGAGAAACATTGGTCGTAGGCATAAGCTCTCGCCAGTGCGAAAAACTCCACCGTAATTGGGGAAACTGCATGTAGCTAAGATCTTGAAAAGAAATTATTTTATTATTTGGTGGCGGCGCACCCACCATCCAACCCATGACAATCGGATCACTCTCTTTTGCATCAAGAGCTGCAGGAGGTCGCATCATTTGCGCAGAGACTAAAGCGGAACCTAGTGCTAAAGAAAAACCTAGAATATTAGCACAAGCACTACTTAATAACTTACTCATGAGCACTCCACAATTTATACAGTCTTTAGTAGTTACTAAACTGATCTTGATATTAATTCTTTCATAATTTCGTTAGTTCCACCATAAATACGCTGTACCCGAGAATCGGCAAACATCCGGCAGACTAAATACTCATTCATGTAACCGTAGCCGCCATGCATTTGCACACATTCATCGAGCACTTGCTGCTGCATATCCGTAACCCAATACTTCGCCATCGATGCCGTCTCGTTATCTAATGCGCCTTTTAGAAGCCGTTGAATACAATCATCTACAAATACGCGGGCTACGCGCGTAATAGTTGCAGCTTCAGCTAATTTAAAGCGTATATGCTGCATTGTACCAATAGCTTGACCAAAGGCTTGCCGCTCTTTGACATACTTTGAGGTTTCGGCAAGCGCGCCTTCCATAGCACCCACGCCACACAAGGCTATAATTAGCCGCTCATAGGGTAGATCACCCATGAGTTGGTACATTCCGCGCCCTTCTTCTGAACCTAACAGACAATCCGCAGGAACTCTAACTTCTTCAAAAAATAGCTCAGCGGTATCTTGAGCAGGTAAACCCATTTTATCAAGCACACGCCCTACTCGATAACCTTTCAAATCTTTTGTTTCCACCATGAGAAGAGATAGACCATGCTTACGTTCATTCGGATTAGTACGCACCACTAACATCAGTAAACTCGCACTGCCACCGTTAGTAATAAAAATCTTCGAGCCATTGACGCGATAGTGATCACCTTCAAGCACTGCACGAGTGCGAATACCCTGCAGATCAGAGCCTGCACTAGGCTCGGTCATTGCAATAGCACCGATCAGCTCGCCCTTAGCCATGCGTGGCAGCCAACGTTTTTTTTGAACTTCTGTGCCATAGTTGTAGACATAATGCGCAGCCATGCTGTGCACGCCTTGACCAAATCCTGAGATACCTCGACGCGAGAGCTCTTCATACATAACACATTCGTGACGGAAATCCCCACCACCGCAGCCATACTCAGCAGGTAAATCAAGACAGAGCAAACCCATCTCTCCGGCTTTAGTCCAAATATCCAAATCTACATGGTGCTGTGCTCGCCATTTAGCATCATAAGGGACCATCTCAGTTTCTATAAAACGCACTACGTTTTCACGAAAAAGGATTAGATCGTCATCAATCCAAGGAGACTGATATAGCAACATAAATATTCCTTTATTATTTTTTAATTAATTTTTTTAAATGAGCCCGGAAGTCTTTTCCTAACTCAGGATGGGCTAATGCATAGGCAACTGTCGCTTGCAGGTAACCCAGTTTGTTACCACAATCATACCGTGTGCCGGTAAAGCGATGCGCATACACCGCCTCTTCATTCATTAAGCTCGCTATCCCATCAGTAAGTTGGATCTCGCCAGCTGCACCGGCTCCAATCTTTGCCAAATGTTTAAATATTAAAGGAGAGAGTAAGTACCGCCCCACGACCGCCAAATTTGATGGTGCAACAGAGGGTTTTGGTTTTTCTACAATACAGCGAATGCGCGCCGTAATGCCTTTGCCTTCAACCCCAACAATGCCGTATTTATTGGTGTCTTTATGCGGGATCAGCTCACAGCCAATAATGCTGGCTCGTTTGGATTCAAAGGCGCTAACCATTTGTGAGAGTACCGGTGTTTCTGAGGCAATTAAATCATCAGCAAGATGCACAAAGAACGGCTCATTACCTACCGCTGGACGCGCGCAAAGTACAGCATGGCCGAGACCCAGTGGGGCAGACTGACGAATATAGATGCACGAAGCATAGGAAGGTAAAACGCTCCGAAGTTGCCGCAACAAGGCTGATTTACCTTGGTTCTTAAGCAAATTCTCAAGTTCCTGATCATTGTCAAAATGATCCTCGATAGCACGTTTAGATGTGCCCGTAATAAAAACTAATCGACGCGCCCCAGCCTCTAATGCCTCCTCCACCGCGTATTGAATGAGTGGCTTATCTACAATCGGGAGCATTTCCTTCGGGCTAGCCTTTGTTACAGGTAGAAAACGCGTTCCACGCCCTGCAACTGGGAAAACAGCCGTCTCGATGTGTGTGCGTATCCGCATAGGCTACTCCGTGAAATTTATAAAATATTTAATAGTAGTAATCAGATGCGATATATAAATTTAGAGCCGATCGGCAATCAAGCCTAAAAAATAATTTACAGCTAAAGGT
>SHZO01000079.1 GCA_009692285.1 Gammaproteobacteria bacterium
GACTGACGTAAACTTAAATACTGCGAGTGTCATTCTAGGCGCAAAAAAACTATTTCTACATACTTCACCAGAATATGCGATGAAACGTTTATTGGCGGCCGGGAGCGGTGATATTTATCAACTCTGTCATGTGGTACGCGCTGATGAAAAAAGCGCGCTACATAACGATGAATTTATGCTCCTAGAGTGGTATCGCTGTGATTTTAAAATATCCCAACTGATTGATGAAGTCGCAGAGTTACTGAACGAATTAATGCTCTCAGCAGGATCAGCACCGCGTTCTGTTGTCAAACAGACCTACTCAGAGGCATTTCAAAAATATCTAAGTATTGACCCGCTGAATTCTACAGATCATGACTTGCTGCAGTTAGCACGGGCGAGAGGCTTAGCCGGCAAATCACACAACCGTGATGAGCTGCTCGATTTCTTAATCAGCACCCAAATTGGTCCAAAACTTGGTCAAGGACACTGGTTAGCCTTGACACACTACCCTGCTTCACAGGCGGCTTTAGCGCAATTAGATCCAAATAATCCTGCAGTTGGACTTCGTTTTGAGTTTTATGGCGATGGCATTGAACTAGCGAATGGATTTGAAGAACTCGCCTCCGCCTCGGAGCAAATGGCGCGCTTCAATACGGATAATGCATTTCGAGCCACTCAAGGCCAGTCAACTTACGCCTTAGATACACGATTCTTAGGGGCACTAAAAAGTGGCTTGCCCCCTTGCGCAGGTGTCGCTCTAGGCTTTGATCGAACGGTGATGCTTGCCTGCGGTGCCACATCGATTGCTGAAGTGATGGCTTTTACAACGGATCAGGCATGATTAAGTCAGAAAATAAAATAGAAAAATTTAACTATGCTGAGCTGAATACGAACTTAGCTACCTTGTTAGAGGGAGAACATGATTTAATTGCTAATCTTGCCAATACTGCAGCACTACTGCATCAACATTTGCCTCAACTTAACTGGGTTGGTTTTTATTTGTTGCGCGAAGACGAGCTTGTGCTCGGACCTTTTCAAGGCAAGCCAGCTTGTGTACGTATTGCATTAGGTCGTGGTGTATGTGGTAAAGCGGCACAAACACGTCGAAGTATTCTCGTTCCTAATGTGCATGAATTTTCAGATCATATTACTTGCGATAGCAATTCGAGCTCGGAAATTGTGCTACCTCTAATCAGGCAGAACTCCCAAGAATTATTAGGCGTACTAGATTTAGACAGTCCCGTATTAGGACGATTTACAATTGCAGACCAAAAGGGCTTAGAGCAAATCGCAGCTACACTGATGCACTCAATTCGCTAACAGCTAACTCTTAGCCCGAGAAATATAATCACCGGTCCGCGTGTCGACCTTAATGATATCGCCTTCATTAATAAATAACGGTACGCGCACCACTGCACCAGTTTCTGTTTTTGCTGGTTTCTGGCCCCCAGTAGCAGTATCGCCACGAACACCGGGATCAGTCTCAATCACTTTTAACTCAATATGTGGCGGTGGCATCACCACCAAGGGCACGCCATTCCAGAGAGTCACAATGCAAGACACGCCATCTTTCATCCACTGCGCTGCATCACCCAGAGCTGCTTTACCAGCTGTATATTGCTCAAAATTAGTGGGCACCATGAAATTCCAGAAGTCGCCTTCTTGATAAAGAAATTGCATGTCAACATCCACGACATCTGCAGCATCCACGGAGTCACCAGACTTCCAGGTTTTCTCAACCGTTCGACCAGTTTTAAGATTACGCACCCGCACGCGGTTAAAGGCCTGGCCCTTGCCTGGTTTGACCATTTCATTCTCAACGATCACGTAAGGATCCCCGTCGATGAGTATCTTTAAGCCTGTTTTAAATTCGCTAGTATTGTAGTTACCCATATTCGTGCCAAAATTGCGATTACATATGATAACGGTTACCCCCCTCACTAGCCACCTATCCTCGTGGCAGAAAGACTTTGCAGAAGCTATTACCGATCCTGCTGAGCTGGCAAATATGCTTGGTTTAACGGCCGACTGGGTCAAAGAAGCTCGTGCTGCCTCAGCTATATTCCCGCTACGCGTGCCCCGCAGTTATATCGCACGCATGCGTTCAGGTGACATGAATGATCCTTTATTAAGGCAAGTACTGCCTGTTGGCGCAGAGCTTGCTGAAATAGCAGGCTATTCAGCAGACCCCCTAAATGAGTCGGCGGCACTTGTGGCCCCAAGACTACTACAAAAATATCGCAACCGAGCACTTCTAGTGACCACTGGGGCTTGCGCAGTACATTGCCGTTATTGTTTTAGGCGCACATTCGATTACGAGTCAGCTCAAAGTGACTTAGGTCGTTGGCAAGAGGCCATCGCGGCGCTGGCTGCAGACAGCGAAATTAGTGAACTTATTTTAAGCGGTGGCGACCCCTTATCTTTAAGCAATACACGCCTAAAATCTTTGACTAACAGTTTAAAAACTGTGCCACATTTAAAAATGTTGCGCATTCATACGCGACAACCGATTGTTCTGCCCTCTCGGGTGGATTCTGGTTTAATTGCATGGCTGGACTCTCTACCGTGGCGAGTCACTGTAGTGTTACACGTCAATCACCCTCAGGAATTACAAGGCGATGTGCTTAAGGCTATTGAAGAGCTACGCCAAAGTGGCGCCTTACTACTAAACCAAAGTGTACTCTTAGCTGGCATCAATGATAATCCGACAGTACTCGCGGAATTAGCACGCTTGCTACATCAACTAGGTGTGTTGCCTTATTACTTGCATTTGCTTGACCCTGTAAAAGGTACATCACATTTTGCCGTCAGCGCATCGCGCGGCATTGAAATTATTGATGCGCTGGCACGCGACTTACCGGGATTCTTAGTACCACGTCTAGCACAGGAAATTCCAGGCGAAGATGCCAAACTAGTAGTGGCTGCAGGTTTGAATCGGCTGCCAATTTAAATCTTTCGCAAAGTAACACGAAAGCCTTTAGGCTGGCGCCATTGCCTCTAAGCGTGTCACGCTGCGATAACCACGTGGCAATACCGCACCTCGTTGTGCCCTTGAACCTTTGTAAGCCTTGAGATCAGCCCAACTGAGAGTCATATAACGCTCACTCGTGTGAACCCGCAAAGAACCACCAGGCTCAATAACAGCAACACCAACCAACACTTCGCTTCTATCTGCAGCAGATACGCTTGGGATATTAAAGAGTTTGTTACCTTTCCCTTTGGGCATTTCTGGGACATCCTTGATACCAAACACGAGCAAGCGACCTTCTGAATTTATAACTGTAATCCAAGATTTATCGCTCAGCACACGTGATGGAGCCAAAGCACAAGATCCATCTGGTACAGTCATTAGAGTTTTTCCAGCTCGTCGGTCAGTCACTAGATCTTTGAGCCTAGCAGTAAAGCCGTAGCCTGCATCAGAGGCAAGTAGCCAGAGGTCATCTTCTTCACCCATCATGACACCGACAAACTTTGCGCCATCGGGCGGATTTAAACGTCCCGAAAGTGGGTCACCTAAACCGCGCGCTGAAGGCAAGCTATGTGCGGGCAAACTATAGGTACGTCCCGTCGTATCCAAAAATATAGCTGGCTGCAAGGTCATGCCGCGAGAAGCCTGCTGAAAGGAATCGCCATTTTTATAAGTTAAAGTATATGGGTCGATCTCATGTCCTTTAGCTGCGCGCACCCAACCACCACTAGAGAGCACAACAGTAACCGGCTCATTAATCATCAGTGAGATTTCATCAATTGCCTGAGAAGCCTCGCGCTCGATAATTTTAGAACGCCGCACGTCACCATATTTTTCAGCATCGGCTTCAAGTTCGCGGGCTACAAGCGCGCGTAATTTTTTATCACTTCCAAGTAAGGCCTGCAAACCATCACGCTCTTGTGCAAGCTCTGTCTGTTCACCCTTTATCTTTATTTCTTCAAGTTTGGCTAAATGACGTAACTTTGTTTCAAGAATAGCCTCGGCTTGTTCTTCGCTTAAGCCAAAACGATTGACTAAGACAGGCTTTGGCTCATCTTCACAACGAATAATTTGAATAACTTCATCAAGATTTAAATAAACAATTAATAATCCTTCAAGCAAGTGTAGACGACGCATTACTTTCTCTAAGCGCCAATCTAAACGACGTCGTACGGTGCAAATACGAAATATCAACCACTGACTCAGAATTTCACGTAACCCCATGACTTTAGGGCGCCCATCTAAACCGATGACATTTAAATTAACGCGATAGTTCCGCTCAAGATCAGTGGTAGCAAACAAATGTGCCATCAACTGCACGGAATCAAACTTCTTGCTTTTAGGGATGATAACTAAGCGTATTGCATTCTCGTGATCAGATTCATCGCGCAAATCTTCAACCATTGGTAATTTTTTTGCCCGCATCTGCTCAGCAATTTGCTCAAGAACTTTTGATCCTGAGGCTTGCCATGGTAGTGCGTTAATTACAATGCAGTCTTCTTCCATTTCATAAGTGGCGCGGGCTTTAAAGCTGCCAATTCCATTTTCATAGATCTGCGCAATTTCAGCGCGAGGTGTAACAATCTCAGCGCCAGTGGGTAAATCTGGTCCTTTAACAAATCTCATCAATGCCTTAGTGGTAGCGTCAGGCTCATCCAGTAAATGCAAACAAGCCGCAGCAATTTCACGCAAATTATGCGATGGAATATCAGTCGCCATGCCTACTGCAATACCGGTGGTCCCGTTAAGTAACAAATTAGGCAGACGAGCTGGCAATACCGTAGGCTCCTCTAAGGTCCCATCAAAGTTACCCGTCCAATCAACTGTGCCTTCACCCAACTCGCGCAGTAATATCTCGGCATAACGAGTGAGCTTAGCTTCGGTGTAACGCATAGCAGCAAAAGATTTAGGGTCATCTTGCGAGCCCCAGTTACCTTGGCCATCGACTACCGTGTAACGGTACGCGAAAGGCTGAGCCATAAGCACCATGGCCTCGTAACAGGCTGAATCGCCATGCGGATGAAATTTACCGATCACATCACCCACGGTACGTGCAGATTTTTTATGCTTTGAGACTGCCGATAGACCCAGTTCGCTCATTGAATAAATGATGCGCCGCTGCACAGGCTTGAGCCCATCGCCAAGGGCAGGTATTGCACGATCTAAAATTACGTACATGGAATATTCAAGATAGGCTTTTTCTGTGAACTGTCGTAGCGGTTGGCGCTCGACACCTTCAAAATTAAGCTCCTGATCGCGCATTAAAGTATTACCTGCGCAAGATTTCCTTTTGCTTCTAACCAATCGCGCCTATCTGAGGCGCGCTTCTTTGCCAAGAGCATATCCATTAGACCATCGGTTTGATCTTCAGCCTGCAAAGTCAACTGCACTAATCTTCGTGTGCGCGGATCCATCGTAGTCTCACGCAACTGGGAAGGATTCATCTCTCCAAGCCCCTTAAAGCGCGTGACTGAGGGCTTAGCTTTAACTTTCTCTACTTCAAGTCGATGCAAAATACCTTCACGCTCAGCGTCATCAAGCGCATAAAAGACCTGCTTACCAGCATCAATACGATAGAGGGGCGGCATCGCTACGTACACGTGACCATCCTGCACGAGCGGACGAAAATGTCGCAAGAATAAGGCGCAGAGTAAAGTGGCAATATGCTGACCATCAGAGTCGGCATCCGCCAAAATACAAATTTTATGGTAACGCAGCCGCCGGATGTCTCCAACCCCAGGGTCAACCCCTAAGGCAATGCTTATGTGATGCACTTCTTGTGAAGAGAGAATCTCATTCGAACCCAATTCCCACGTATTTAAAATTTTTCCGCGTAGCGGCATGATCGCTTGAAAGTCTTTATCGCGAGCCTGCTTAGCTGAGCCACCGGCAGAATCACCTTCCACCAAAAATAACTCAGATCGCTTGGGGTCATCGCCAGCGCAATCGGCCAGTTTTCCAGGCAAGGCCGGGCCCCCTGAAATACGCTTACGCTGTACTTTTTGTGCTGCTTTTAAACGCTCTTGAGCGTTAGTAATAGCAAACTGTGCGATTCTCTCGCCGGCATCAGGGTGCTGTGCAAGCCACAGGCTCAGGAAATCTTTGGCAAAGCCCTCAACTAATTGTGCTGCATCGCGAGAAGCTAATCTTTCTTTAGTCTGACCTGCGAACTGTGGCTCGCGCATCTTGATAGATAGAACATAACGGGCGCCATCCCAGACATCTTCGGGAGCAAGCTTGATACCTCGCGGCAATAAATTTCTAAATTCACAAAAGTCGCGTACCGCAGCAGCCACTCCCGCACGCAAGCCGTTGACATGTGTTCCACCTTCAATAGTAGGAATAAGGTTAACGTAGCTCTCAGCAACTGATATTTCAGCATCTGACGCCCAAGCTAATGCAAAATCGACAGAGTCTTGATCTTGCTCACGCTTGCCTGCAATAGGCTCGAGAGGCAAACGCTCGGCTTTACCCAACTCTTCTACTAAATAGCTACTGAGATCACCCGCAAAGAACCACTCATCCTTGTCCCCTGTGGCTTCATTCGTAAAGCAGATGCGCAAACCCGGACAAAGCACAGCTTTGGCCTTAAGCATATGCCTCAACTGTGGGAGCGAAAACTTATCGACATCAAAAAATTTTTCGTCAGGCCAAAATCGCAGCGTTGTCCCAGTATTACGCAAACCAACCGTGCCGACTACTTGCAGTTTAGAAGTGACAACGCCATTTTTAAATCCAATGTTATATTCCTTGCCGCCGCGACGCACCCAACACTCTAATTGCTTAGAGAGTGCGTTCACTACTGAGACACCAACCCCGTGCAAACCGCCTGAAAAACCATAGCTTTCAGTATCAAACTTACCCCCCGCATGCAAGCGTGTGAGGATCAGCTCAACTCCACTGATTTTTTCTTTAGGGTGGATATCAACTGGCATGCCGCGCCCGTCGTCAAATACTTCAACCGAACCATCTTTATATAAT
>SHZO01000005.1 GCA_009692285.1 Gammaproteobacteria bacterium
GGCTGCCTTAAGCGTCTAGGTGTTGAGTATATTGATCTTTGGTATCAACATCGTCGCGATCGTAATATCCCAATCGAGGAAACCGTTGGAGTTATGGCTGAACAAGTAAAAGCGGGTAAAGTGCGCTTTTTAGGCTTATCGGAAATGAGCGTGGCTACCATACGTAGAGCACATACCGTACATCCAATTAGCGCACTACAAAGTGAATATTCTTTGTGGGAACGTAATCTCGAGGATGCCAGCTCAGAAGGCGGTCCAAGCATTCTGGCAACATGCCGCGAATTAGGCATAGGCTTAGTGCCCTATAGTCCTTTAGGGCGGGGGTTTTTTGGAGGGAGCCTCACAGATCCTGCATCCCTACCAGAAACAGACTATCGCCGATATGATCCACGCTTTCAAGGTGATCATTTTATAGCTAACCAGAAACTACTTGCTGTAATCACAGCTATAGCACAACGACATGAAATGGCTCCAGCACAAGTTGCGCTTGCTTGGTTGTTACATCAAGGCTTAGATGTCGTGCCAATTCCAGGGACCAAACGACGAAGTTTTCTCGAGATAAACGCTCAAGCAGCTACACTAAAGCTACTCCCCGGGGATCTAACTGAGCTCGATACAATAAAAGTATCCAGTGGTGCGCGATACACGGAAAAATCAATGGCGGCCATTGAGCGTTAATAAACTTGCGGGTGGCTGCTGCAGCACAGAGCGAGTGGCCAACCAACCACTCAGCCCCACGAGCACACCTCCACCTACCAAACCAATTAACCAAACCGAAGGATTAAAAGAATATTTAATCTGTAATATTTGTTGAGCAAGCAACCATGCTGCTAGTGAGGCTCCCATCGCCGCAAGCAAGCCCGATAACATACCTAATGTTGCAAACTCAGCCAAAATACCGCGTGACACTACCGAGCGGCTAGCCCCCAAAGTACGAAGCATAGCACTCTCGTAACGCCGCTGATCACCGGTTGATTGAATAGCCGCTAACAACACGACTAGACCTGCAAATAAGGTGAAAAGAAAAACACTTTGGACTGCAAAGATTGCTTTATCGATCACCGTTCGTACCTGTGCAAGTAACTCGCCTAAATCAAACACTGACACACTAGGAAAGCGCCGCACTAAATCTGTAATTACACGACCATTAGCAGGATTAAAATATGCACTAGTCATCCAAGTTCCTGCAGTTTCATCAAGCAAACCAGGTGCAAATACTAAGAAAAAATTTGGCTGAAAGCTATCCCATTTAATCTTCCGGAAGCTAGAAATTTTAGCTACAAATATCTCACCACCTACATCAAAGGACATGCTGTCTCCTAGCTTCAAGTCCATCGCTTCTTGAAACTCGCTTGCAACTGACACAAGAGAAAGCCCTTGATCCTCCTTATCCCACCAACGTCCCTCTAGCAACTGATTATCTAAACCAAGATCAGCTTGCCAAGTAATATTTTGTTCTCGACGTGCAAAATTTTCCCCGCGTGGATCTGTAAATTTTAAGCCTGTAACTTCACGGCCATTAAGCTTTATAAGGCGTGCTCGCAACATAGGCAGTGCACGCGAACTAGTGGCGCCACGATCTTTAAGATAGGTTAAAAATTCTTCATGTTCACTAGTAGGGATATTGATAAAAAAATAATTTGGTGTGTTTATGGGTAAACTACGCTGCCAATCAGCTAGAAGATCCCCACGCACAACCCCAAGTAAAAGCAAAACCATAATACCTAAACCAAATGAAATAATCTGAATGATACTTTCGTTTCGACGCCGACTTAAATTAGCAAGCCCATAACGCCAAGATATACCAACAGCACTACGAAAACTACTCACAACGCGGACTAATAAAACTCCTGCTAAGCCCAGTATTATCAAAAAAATACTTAGTCCTATTATAAACCCAATGAAAAGTCGGGTATCTTGAGCTATCCAGTACACCAAAAAAATGATGGTAAAAATAGCAGGGCCAAAGGCAAGCCAATTATAAGATGTCCCCTCCCCAATATCACGACGTAGTACACGCATTGCCGGTACACGCGCAAGTTGTAATAAATGTGGTAATGCAAATCCAAGCAATACCACCACCGCTGTGATGAATCCCAGCCAAAAAGGCAGGAAATCTGCAGCAGGTAAATCAGCGCGTAATAAATCTTTAAGGGTGTAGAGCAACCACTGCTGAGTCAAAAAGCCTAGGATTGAGCCAATTATGGTAGCAGCAATGCCAACTAAAAATAACTGAGTCATGGATACTGTTAATATAAAAGCACGCGTCGCGCCTAAGGTCTTCATTAGTGCAACAGAATCTAAATGACGGATGACATAGCGACGCGCCGACATAGCTACGGCAATCGAAGAAAGCAAAATTGCAACGAGGCTTGCCAGACTTAAAAATTTAGCGGATCGATCAATAGCTGACTTTATTTGTGGGCTTGCATCACTCACATCACGAATGCGTTCACTACGTTTACCTTGCGCACTTAACCATTTTTTAAAATTTTTAATACGCTTCTGCTCGCCTGCAAAAAGAAAAGCATAACTCGCACGGGATCCAGGTTGAATTAACTGTGTACTCGACAAATCATTAATATTCATTAAAAGTGTCGGAGCAAGCTCTCCAAACCCACCACCTTGATCTGGACGGGAAATTAAAATACGCGTAATTTTAAAAGTGGTGGCGCCTATTGATAATTGATCGCCTACCTTTGCCTGCAACGCAGATAATAACTTTGAGTCAGGCCATACTTCCCCTTGAGATGGCACATCATGGACCTTTGTAGGTGCTGCAAAGGCTTCGGTCGCTACACCTAAAGTACCACGCAATGGATACCCTGCGCTTACTGCACGAACATTAGTTAGCTGACTAAGATCCTCACGAAATACAACACTAAAAACAGTAGTGGTAGCTGCACTAACTAAATTGCGTTGCTTTGCTTCCTGTAAATATTTTTCATTTAGTCTATCGGCCGCTTCAATTCGTAAATCAGCTGCTAAAACTTCATTTGCTTGAAACTTAACTGACTGAGTAATTCGATTAACGAGAAATCCAACCCCAGTCAGTGCACCGACCGCAATAGTCAACGCCATCAACAATACGCCCAACTCGCCGGATTTCCATTCGCGGCTCAGTAAACGTATCGCAAGGGGTATAGCGTGTCGCAACATACTTAGTTCGTCACAACAAGCTGCCCAGCTTCCATAATCATTAAGCGCTTACACCGAGCAGCTATTACGTGATCATGACTCACTAAAACAATAGTCGTCTGCGCAGTGGCATTCAAATCAAATAACAAATCAGCAATACGTTTGCCTGTAACTGAGTCTAGGTTACCAGTAGGCTCATCAGCAAAGAGTACGGCGGGCCGTGAAACAAAAGCACGTGCGATAGCCACGCGTTGCTGTTCCCCTCCGGATAATTGACTAGGATAATGCGAAGTTCGTGATTGTAATCCGACGCGTTCTAATGCTTCGCGAGCTCCGTTGTGCGCCTCAGTACGCCCTGCCAGCTCTAGCGGTAGCATTACATTTTCCAAAGCGGTCAGTGCGGGGACTAAATGAAAAGACTGGAATACAAACCCTACACGTTCGGCACGTAAACGGGCGCGGCCATCTTCATCGAGCTGTGTTAGATCCTCCCCTGCCAAGTACACGCGCCCGCTTGTAGGAATATCAAGGCCAGCCAACAAAGCTAGCAGGGTTGATTTGCCGGCGCCGGAGGCTCCTACAATAGCAACTGACTCGCCAGCGTACAATTGAAAGCTAACCTCATGGACAATGGTCAAGATCCCTTCGGGACTGCTAACCTGTTTACTTAAATTAACGGCTTCGAGGACGATATCTTTGTTATTCACTGCAAAACTATCCTGGACAAAATTGATTGTAGCTATAGCTGTGCTGCTGATGAATACACCCATGGCATTTGCCGCGCCTGTTGTGCTCATCTTAGGCGATAGCATCAGCGCGGGCTACGGACTTGAAAGGAATGAAGGCTGGGTGGCCCTACTACGAGCACGCCTCGAAGCTCAAGGGTACGGATATCGTGTGATCAACGCCAGCTTTAGTGGTGAAACAACCACAGGTGGGCTAGCACGTCTACCCCGCGCATTGAAGCAACACAATCCAAAAATAGTTATTTTAGAGCTCGGCGGCAATGATGGTTTGCGAGGATTGCCGTTAAAAACCTCCCGCGATAATCTCATTAAGCTCGTGGAACTTACACAAGAAAAGGGCGCAAAGGTACTGTTGCTAGGAATGAAAATTCCACCCAACTACGGCAAGCGCTACGCCCAAGGATTTGAGGATACATACCGCACTTTGGCGCGCCAATATAAACTCGCTTGGGTGCCTTTTTTCCTACAAGAAGTAATTTTAAATAAAGACTTAATGCAAGATGATGGCTTACACCCAACAGCTGCTGCACAACCCATAATGCTCAAGCAGCTATGGCCCATGCTAGAGCCATTACTCAGAACAGCAGAAAAAAATTGATTAAGTTACCACTTAAAGCATAGAGTTAGTCTATGTTAAAACCTTGGTTAAAATCTTATCCAGCTGATGTTCCTGCAGAAATTGATATCCACCGGCACAGCTCTCTATCACAGCTAGCTGATGAAAGTTTCTCCAACTATGCGAAACAGACTGCTTTTGTACAGATGGGCCGGAAACTGCGATATGCAGAGCTAGACAGAAAATCACAACATTTTGCAGCTTGGCTACAACAGCATGCTGGTCTAAAAAAAGGCGATCGTGTAGCCATCATGCTTCCTAACGTATTGCAGTACCCTATCGCTCTTTTTGGAATATTAAGAGCTGGTGGCGTCGTGGTGAATACCAACCCACTCTATACGAGTCGTGAGCTTGAGCACCAACTCAATGATTCAGGGGCAGAAATTATTCTAGTACTGGAAAACTTTGCGCATGTCTTACAGACAGTTATTGCACGAACGTCTGTTCGTTGTGTATTAGTGACTAGTATCGGTGATTTAATGGGCTTTACAAAAGGCAGATTGATCGATTTTGTCATACGTCATATACGTAAAGCAGTGCCTTCTTGGCATTTACCTAACGCTCGCTACTTTAGTACCGTACTGCGTGAATCGGCTAACTTGAGACTTATGCCGGTCAATATAACCCATACAGATCTCGCTTTTTTACAATATACCGGTGGCACAACCGGTATCTCGAAAGGAGCTATGCTGAGTCACGGAAATATGGTCGCTAATGTGCTGCAATCTGCCGCATGGATCGAGCCGGTCTTTCCGAAAGGCACTCTTGGTATCGCAATCACGGCATTGCCTCTTTATCATATCTTTGCTTTAACAGCTAATTGTATTCTTTTTCTTAAGCTGGGTTGGAGTAATATTTTAATTACTAATCCTAGAGATTTCCCTGGTTTTGTCAAAGAATTAAAACGTCAATCTTTTTCTTATATTTCTGGGGTCAATACTTTATTCAATGCACTACTACACACTCCCGGTTTTTCAGCGGTAGATTTCAGTGAACTTCGTTGCACACTAGGTGGAGGTATGGCCGTACAACGCACAGTGGCCGAGCGCTGGAAAGAAGTCACAGGTACAGTATTAACACAAGCTTGGGGTCTAACTGAAACCTCACCCGCAGCTTGCATTAATCTACCAAGCGAAGATTTTAATGACTCCATAGGTTTACCTATCTCATCTACAGAAATTGGCATTGCCGATGATGCAGGTCAAATGTTATCGATTGGTTCTGTTGGTGAAATATGTGTCCGTGGGCCTCAAGTAATGGTTGGTTATTACAATCGACCTGATGAAACCGCCAAGGTTATGCTCCCTGAGGGCTGGCTGCGCACCGGAGATATTGGTCGCATGGATGACCGAGGTTATGTATACATGGAAGACCGAAAAAAAGACATGATTAATGTCTCTGGTTTTAATGTATATCCAAATGAAATTGAGAGCGTTGCCGTCACTCATCCTGGGATTTTAGAAGTCGCTGCTGTAGCAAAATTAGACGGTCACTCAGGCGAGGTAGTCGCGCTCTTTGTTGTACGAAAAGATTTATCTTTGACTGCTGAAGCCATAATTAAACACTGTCAAGCACAGTTGACAGGCTACAAAGTGCCACATCACATATTCTTTAAAAATGAACTACCTAAAACTAATGTTGGAAAAATTTTACGCCGTGTTTTACGCGAAGAAGCAGAGGCACTTTAATAAATCTGTACTTAGAATTGGGCTTCGGGTCTAAATAAACGTTGATGTTCTTGAATAGCATAACGGTCTGTCATACCCGCAATGTAATCAGTAACTACACGGGCACGGGCTCCAATACCTCCTTTTTCTTGTTCTGAAATTGCTGCAATCCGGTGCTCTGTTGGCAAAAGATCTATGTCATTAAATAATACTTCAAACAGCTCGCGAAGCATAATTTTAGATTTACTTGTCATCTGTAATACACGGTAGTGACGATATACATGCGTATTCAAAAAAAATTTCAACTCAAGATGTTCTGCGCGTATTACATCGCTCATCTGCACTAGTGCTGTAGGGTGTTGTCGTACAGAATCGATCGAGGCGGGCGCTATATCAATTATTCTTTGGCGGCTAGTAATAATAACATCCGAGACTAAGCAATTGATCATGCGTCTGATTGTTTCATGAATTTGGCGACGTTGAGTCGTTTCAGGATAACGAGCTTGCACTGCATGATATTGACGAGCAAATAATGGAACGGCTATTAACTGCGAAATTTCAATCAAACCTGCGCGTAGTCCATCATCAACATCATGATTATTATAAGCAATTTCGTCAGCTATATTGGACAACTGCGCTTCAAGACTTGGTTGTGTGCGGCGTATAAAGCGCGCGCCCAATTCGCCTAAAGTTTGTGCATTACTGACTGAACAATGTTTTAGCACCCCCTCGCGAGTTTCAAAACTAAGATTTAGTCCAGGGAAGTCAGCGTAGCGCTCTTCAAGTACATCAATGACACGCAAAGATTGCAAATTATGCTCAAAGCCCCCATGCTCACGCATACATTCATTCAAAGCATCTTGGCCAGCATGCCCAAAAGGTGTATGCCCCAAATCATGAGCAAGACAAATTGCTTCAGTGAGTGTCTCGTTTAAACCTAAGGCAACTGCAATTGTGCGTCCTATTTGTGCCACTTCTAATGAATGTGTAACACGCGTGCGATATAAATCACCCTCATGATTTACAAAGACTTGTGTTTTATAGGTCAGTCGCCTAAAGGCATTAGAGTGAATGATTCGGTCACGATCACGCTGAAACTCGCTGCGAAACTCAGGTGACGGCTCAGGATATTGACGGCCTCGGCTTTGGTCATCATGCGCAGCATAAACAGCTAAAGGAGGCCTCATCCGAGATGTGCCGCCAAAGTCGCTTCAAGTGCAGCAGGAGGATAATCTGCTGTTATATAGGCCTCGCCAATACCACGCAGCAAAATAAACCGCTGTTTGCCTGCTTTAACCTTTTTATCTCTGCTCATCGCTTCTTTTGCGGCATTAGCGGTGACTTCTTCACGTGCATCAGTGCGCAAATCAAAACGTTTCAATAGAGCAGCTAAACGCTCTACGTCGAGAACACTCAAACTACCAACATGTAGGGACATAGTTGCAGCCATCATCATTCCTGCGCCAACAGCTTCACCGTGCAACCATGTGCTATAGGCAGTAACTGTTTCAATAGCATGTCCAAACGTATGTCCAAAATTCAAAAGAGCGCGATCACCATGCTCATGTTCATCGCGGGCGACAATACCTGCTTTTATTTGGCAGGAACGGTGAATTGCATGAGCAAGCGTGGCTGACTCTAGAGCCAACAATTTTTCAACATTTTGCTCGAGCCAGCAGAAAAAACTTATATCACAGATCATTCCGTACTTTATGATTTCAGCCATGCCGGCGCGAAGTTCGCGTAGCGGCAAACTACGCAGCACACTCGTATCAATGATTACTGCTTTCGGTTGATGAAATGCCCCAATTAAATTTTTTCCGCCAGAGTGATTTACGCCAGTCTTTCCCCCAACTGAAGAGTCTACTTGAGAAAGTAAAGTGGTTGGTATTTGAATATAGCCGATGCCGCGTTGAAAACAGGCTGCTACAAAGCCTGCCATATCACCTACTACACCGCCGCCAAGGGCAACAATCAGATCGTCGCGTCCCATTTGATTTGCAACTAACACATCAATAATATGTGCAATAGTTTTCAAACTTTTATGTATTTCTCCATCAGGTAACACAATCTCAATGACTTGCACCCCTTTTTGTTTAGCCACTTGTATAACTAAATCGGCATAGAGTGGCGCTACTATCGTATTTGTAATGAGCGCAATCTTTCGCGCAGAAAGTACGGTGGTAAGTTGCTCTGCATGCGTAAGTAACCCAGCTCCAATAAAAATTGGATAGCTTCGGTCGCTAAGCTGTACATTTAGTGAAATGGGGGCAGACATTAGACTTTAAGTATACGATTTGTCGTTATGAGCTCACGCATGATTTGCTCTGCTACAGAACGCACACGACGCCGGTCAGTCTGCACGGTAAGGTGAGCAATCTCGGCATATAAAGGCCCCCTGTGAGCCATTAGTTCAGTTAATCGCTGCATCGGATCTCCCCCTGTAAGCAGCGGTCGGCCTTGTCCACTGCGTATGCGGCTCGCTTGTTGAGCAACGGAAGTTTCTAAATAAACCACTACGCCGCGAGCGCTCAATACCGCGCGGTTCTTGGGTGACAGGATCGCCCCACCCCCAGTAGAGAGAACTACGCCATCTTGCGCGGTAAGATCTGCAATTACCCCACACTCACGCTCACGAAAGCCAGTTTCGCCTTCTTTTTCGAAAATTAAAGGGATCTCCGCACCGGTGCGGTTCACAATTTCATCATCAGAATCAACGTAAAGCAGACCCGACAAGCCTGCCAAGCACTTACCCACAGCGGTTTTCCCCGAGCCCATGGGGCCAATTAGAAAAATGTTACGTAGCGTTTGCATAAGAACCCTATAAGGTTAACTCAGTGGCCGGTATGATTTGCACTGCCGTGAAACCGTCCCTAACGAAAATCGCCTTCTGGGCTGCCGCGGCACTAGTAAGCCTGTTCCTAATTGGAGCATTGGCCATCTCTGGTGCCTATCTATATGTACAGCCTTCGCTACCAAGCGTTGAAGCCATGCGCCAAATTGATCTGCAGGTGCCCCTGAGAATCTACGCACGCAACGGACAAATAATCGCTCAAATTGGTACGCAGCGTCGCATCCCTGTGAACTATGAAGAAATCCCCGCATTGGTACGGCAAGCATTTATTGCCGCTGAAGATGATCGTTTTTTTGAACATTCCGGCTTTGATTATCAAGGAATCGTACGCTCTGCACTAGTAAACCTCATCCCTGGCTCGAGATTGCAGGGCGCCAGTACGATTACTATGCAAACGGCGCGTAATTTATTTTTCACCCAAGAGCGTACATGGAAACGAAAAATACAAGAAATATTATTAACTTATCGTATCGAACATGAATTTTCAAAACAGGAAATCTTAGGTCTATATCTTAATGTTATTAGTTTTGGAAAACGCTCCTATGGTATTGCTGCAGCAGCTGATCTTTATTTTGGTAAGACTCTTGATACATTAACTCTCGCTGAAGTTGCAACACTAGCGCGTGTGCCTCAGGCCCCTGAACGGTATAATCCTATTAGTAATCCAGAAGCTGCGCAACAAAGGCGCAGATATGTACTGCGGCGGATGCGTGAACTTAAATTTATTGATACCGCAACTGCGCAGGCAGCAGCAGCTGAGAATATACAGGCTAAAATTCACACTCGAGCTTTTGAGGTCGATGCGCCTTATGTTGCAGAAATGGCGAGACTCGAACTAATTCGGCGCTTTGGTGCTGCTGCACAGAACGAAGGATACCGAATTTATACAACCATCGACACTCGCTTACAAGCTTCCGCCATTCGCGCAGTTCGCTTGGGCTTACTTGAATACGATAGGCGCCACGGTTGGCGAGGTGCGCAGACCAGAATAAAAATAAACGGTTATGAAAATGAGACTCTTCTTAATTCATTAATTGATGCTTTTCCTGCAATTGGTTCGCTGACTCCCGCTGTAGTTCTACAAGTTAAGCAACGCACTGCCCAAATCTACGTACGCGGTTTAGGATTGAGGAACATTGAGTGGGCCGGCATGTCTTGGGCTCGAAGAAAATTAGGTGACCACTCTGGTCTTAGTCCCAAAATAGCAGCCGAAATTTTAACGCGCGGCGATATAGTGTATGTAATAGCAGCAGATAACGCAGTGCAATTAGTCCAAATACCAGAGTCACAAGCAGCTTTAGTTGCACTATCCCCAGAAGATGGTGGAATTGCTGCGTTGGTAGGTGGTTTTGATTATTTTGATACAAAAAATTCTGGGAAGTTTAACCGCGCTACTCAAGCACGACGACAGCCAGGCTCTGGATTTAAGCCTTTCTTATATTCTGCAGCTTTAGAGAACAATTTCACGCTGTCATCAATCATCATGGATGCGCCGTTTGTAATCGATGACCCCCTACTTGAAGACGTCTGGCGCCCTGAGAATTCGAGTCGTGAATTTAATGGCCCCACACGTTTACGTGAAGCCCTAGTTTCTTCGCGTAATCTTGTTTCGATTCGTATTTTGCAATCTATTGGCTTGCGCCCGGTTATTGATTATGCGGCTCGCTTTGGCTTTGATCAGGCAACTTTGCCCAGGAACCTCACGCTGGCCTTAGGCACAATGGTCGCCACACCTTTACAAGTTGCTGCAGGCTATGCTGTTTTTGCTAACGGCGGCTACCGTATACAACCTTATTTCATAGATCGTATCGTTGATCCACAAGGGAAAGTAGTGTTTGAATCATTACCGCGTCGAGTAGCGCCAGTATGTGATCCCCCACCACCACTACTCCCTGCACTCTCTGCAGAATCGATACCAACTCAACCTGATACTGTAATTGCTAACGAGTCTACCAATACACTTGGAGCAACTGCAGAAGAAGTATCCAAAGAAAAAATGCCTGCGCGTGATTGCAGGCTACCGCAGAATCGCATTGCACCGCGTGCAATCTCGGCCCAGAACGCATGGCTGATGAACAATGTGCTGGCAGAAGTGATTACACGTGGCACCGGCCGTCGAGCTCTGGCACTTGGGCGCAGTGACTTAGCAGGCAAAACTGGCACAACTAATGATGCCAAAGACACTTGGTTTAGTGGCTTCAATCAAATATTAGTGGCGACGGTATGGGTAGGTTTCGACCAAGAGCGCCCACTAGGTGATGGTGAAGAAGGGAGCCGTACTGCGGTCCCTATTTGGGTAGATTTTATGCGCGAAGCATTACGGGCAGTCCCACAAAAAACACGCTCTATGCCCGAAGGTTTAATTCAAGTTCGTATTTCCCCAATCACCGGAATGATTGCTAGTACAGATGATGTGAATGCGATCTTTGAAACCTTTATGTCAGAGCATTTGCCTACGGGCGGCATCATAGGTGGGGAGGATGCTATCAACCCAATCACAGGCCAGCCTTATGGAAAAAATCCTGTAGCATTAGAATCAAATTCAGCTTTAGATACAATTTTTTAAAGAATAGCACTATAAATGCCGAAGCATACTCCTGCGCGGATTGAAAACTTAAGGCGTGCGATAGCGCAAGAAGCAGCGCGTTTTATGGCAGAGCACGGTATTCGAGACTTTTTTTTTGCAAAACGCAAAGCGGCTGAGCGCTTGAATGTGACCGATTCTTCCTTATTGCCAAGCAATATAGAAATAGAAGGAGCGCTAAAAGAATATCAGCGTTTATTTGGTGGCGAAAAGCATACAGATTCACTCTATAGACAACGCCAAGTGGCGCTAGACATAATGCGGCGCTTAGAAGAATTTAAACCTCGATTAGTTGGGCCTGTACTACAAGGCACCGCAACATCGCATGATTATGTTTGCTTACAAGTCTTTGCAGATCGACTGGAGAATATTACCTTTAAATTAATAAATGCGCGTGTTGCGTATGAGGTTGGCGAGCGTCGAATTCGTGTCAATGTAGAAAAATTTGTAAATCAACCTTTAATACTTATTAAGATTGAGGAGCAGCCTATTGAAATTATGGTATTCAGTCCTGAGTGTATTAGACAATCTCCGCTAAGTCCTGTAGATAGCAAACCTTTGCAACGCGCGGATGCCGCACAACTTGAAAAATTAATTAATAACACCAAACATAGCGCCGCTTTTGTTAGGCGTTAATTAATTGCGTTTAACAATCTCTTGATAATCGCGCTTTACAGGTCCAGTGTACAGCTGACGAGGACGGCCTATCTTCATGTTCGGGTCAGCAATCATTTCTTGCCAATGAGCCACCCAGCCTGCGGTACGCGCAATCGCAAACATCACGGTGAACATAGAGCGTGGAATACCAAGGGCGCTATAGATGATGCCTGAATAGAAGTCGACATTTGGATACAGCTTGCGCGAAATAAAGTACTCATCACTGAGAGCAACTTCCTCAAGGCGCAGAGCCAACTCTAGTAAAGGGTTGTCCCCACGACCCATTTTAGCTAAAACTTTGTGGCACATATCACGAATAATTTTTGCTCTAGGGTCAAAGTTCTTATATACACGATGCCCAAAACCCATCAGGCGTACATGGCTATTTTTGTCTTTAACCTGTGCCAAAAAATTTGGTATATTATCGACAGTACCTATATCTTCCAGCATCTCCAGAACCGCTTCGTTCGCACCTCCGTGTGCTGGCCCCCACAACGCAGAAACACCAGATGAAATTGCTGCGTAAGGGTTTGCCCCGGTTGAACCTGCTAAACGCACTGTTGAGGTACTTGCATTCTGTTCATGGTCTGCATGCAAAATTAACAAAAGATCCAGCGCCTCAGCTGCCAGTGGATGAATTTCATATGGCTCACAAGGCACAGCGTAAAACATATGTAGTAAATTGCCACAATAACTTAGTTCATTGCGCGGATATATAAACGGCTGCCCTGAAGCGCGCTTATAAGCAGCTGCGGCAATTGTTGGAATCTTGGCAATGATACGATGCGCAAAGATTTCTCGATGACGTGGATTATTAATATCCATAGAGTCGTGATAGAACGCTGACATAGAAGCGACGGTAGCGCTAACCATTGCCATGGGGTGTGCGTCGTAATGGAATCCATTAAACATGCGTAATAATGATTCGTTTATCATGGTATGACGCTGAATATTGTGCTGAAAATCCGCTAATTCCGTGCTTTGCGGCAAATTACCGTTGATCAACAAATACGCCACTTCTAAAAATGAGCTTTTGTCTGCAAGTTGCTCAATGGGATACCCACGATAGAGAAGTACCCCGGCATCGCCATCGATGTAAGTAATTTTACTCTCTGTACTGGCAGTAGCCATAAAGCCAGGATCAAAGGTAAACACCCCGTGGTCTTTGTTGAGCACACTGATATCTAAGACATCTGGACCAATGGTCCCAGAACGCACTGGTAATTTGGTTTTCTTACCAGAAGCCTCATCGAGTAATTCAAATGTTTTATTAGTCATATTTGCAATCGTCAAGGTGGATTTTTTCGCTTTCTTACTTGAGATAATACAAAATTAACGGGTGCTTTGGACAAGAATAAAAGTCACTAATTATAGTAAATTGCACACAATCCACTTTAACTACATGAAAAAGGCGCCATAGAGGCACCTTTCGAGTTTCACAGCAAAAACCTAGTGCTTACCGCGAGCCGGCTACAGCGTATTTTTTACGGAATTTGTCGACACGACCTGCAGTATCAACCATCTTCTGCTTCCCTGTGTAGAAGGGATGACAGTTTGAACAAACTTCAACTTGTAGGTTTTGCCCCATCGTCGAGCCAGTCTTAAACGTATTGCCGCAGGAACAGGTAACCGTGATTTCGGCGTATTCTGGGTGTATTGAGGATTTCATGGTACGGCCTGCCGAGACGGAACTACGCAAAATGGGGGCGCATTTTAGGGTTGTGCCCCCAAAGTTAGCAAGTGCCAAGCGCTAATGTAAATTTACTGTGGATAACTCTGTGGAAAAAACGCTCTTTTACCATACAAATAATAAGGTTATTCTCAGCGTTAATGCATTAAATCAAAAATATTATAAGGAATAAAATTGTTATATATCAATTGCTTATAAATTTATTATCAATAGACTTTTACAAAAATTGCCTTAGTACATTCATTTTTAAATGCTTTCTTGTCTGTTGTGCATGCTTTTAACGACTCGGTAAGAATGGCAGCAACAAATCATTAAGAAAAGCAATCCCACGAGCAGTCGGACGCAGAATTCCACTTTGTAACGCAGGGATCTCAAGACAACCCCGCTCAGCTAAACTGTTCAACTGCGAACTGATACTCTGCCAAACTACACCAGTCCGCGACTCAAATAAATTTCGCTCAACTCCCCCGAGTAAGCGCAGCGCGTTGAGCATAAACTCGAAGGGGCGTTGAATAATCGGGACCTCGAGCACCCGTAGATGAGCGCTAGGTTTGTGTAAATAACGTCGCGGCTCGCGGATCTGGTTCGTACGACGAATAATTAAGCCACCCCCCTCAGGGTCACGCCAACTTAGCTTTCCATGTGCCCCAGCGCCCACACCCAAGTAATCGCCAAATTGCCAATAGTTAAGATTGTGAGCACACTGCTTATGTGGCTTCGAATATGCGGAGATTTCGTACCGCTGATACCCAGCCTCCGCTAAAGCTTGTTGGCACTGTTCAAGCATCAGTTCAACAGTATCATCCTCAGGCAATTCTTTAGGCGGCTGCGCAGCAAAAACTGTACCCGGCTCCATAGTTAAGTGATAGTGCGAGATTTGTGCGGGCTGTAATGCAATTGCGCTGCGGACATCATGAAGCGCACCGGCAGCATCTTGTTTTGGCAAACCGTACATTAAATCAATATTAAAATTACTTAAGCCTGCTGCATGCAACTGTGCAACTGCTTGATGGGTTTCATACGGTGAATGGATCCGACCTAAAGTTTTAAGCGCTGCGGTATTAAAAGTTTGAGCTCCTAAAGATATGCGGTTTATGCCTACGGCAGCATATTCAGAAAAACGCCCGCGCTCTATTGTGCCAGGGTTTGCTTCAAGCGTAATTTCTGCATTTGCCGCAATTGGCAAAAACTCGCTAACCATCTCAAGCACATGGGCAATAGATGCAGGAGTGAATAAACTAGGCGTACCACCACCCATAAAAATAGTTTCTATCATTCGTCCCTGCAAAAAATTATTCGGTGCACCAATCAATAGTGGTCCTTTTGAATTTAATTGATTCTCTAAATCATAGCGGAGAGCATTTAAATATTGCACCTCCGGCAAATCTTTGCTAAGTCCATGTGAATTAAAATCACAATAAGGGCATTTACTAACACACCATGGAAAGTGCAGATACAAACTCAAGGGAATAGGGCTCACCGTATAATCACTTTGGCAAGGCAGCCCATTGCTGCAATACAGAACGCAAGGCAACAGCACGATGACTATTCAAATTTTTAAAGTTAGCAGGCATTTGCGCAACGCTTGAATATAAATTATTTTTTTGCATATTAGAGGTAACACGTGGAGCAAAAATTGGATCGTACCCAAATCCCTCACTGCCACATTCAGCCGGTAAAACAAGGCCTTCCCAAACACCAGTACCAATTAAAGGGCGCGCGTCATCTGCTGCTTTAACCCAAACAATTACACAATGAAACCGCGCGGTACGTGCTGGGTCGGGGACATCCTTCATTGCCATTAAAAGTTTGGCTCTGTTTTCTATATCACTTGCACCAAAACCAGAATATCGGGCTGAATACACCCCAGGCGCCCCACAAAGAGCATCCACCGAGAGTCCAGAATCATCGGCTATTGCAGGCAAGCCACTACAAGCAGAAGCATATCGAGCTTTAAGCAAAGCATTCTCAATAAACGTGCTCCCCGTTTCTTCAGGAGTTTCTATGCCTAATATAGACTGGGGGATGAGATCAAGCTGCATTGAAGCAAGCAACTCTCTAAACTCGCGCAATTTTCCGGCATTACCTGTGGCGAGAACAACGCGCATATTCTAGCTGCTTATAGCCAAAGCTTGCCGTTGTAAAGCATGTAACTGTGTAATCCCTTGAGTTGCCAACTCTAATAAAGCATCGAGCTCGTTGCGATGAAAAGCATGTCCTTCTGCGGTGCCTTGAATTTCAATAAAAGCACCACCATCATTCATCACAACGTTCATATCAGTCTCAGCTTGTGAATCTTCTGGATAATCTAAATCTAAAACAGGGGTGCCGCCACAAATTCCAACCGATACCGCAGCAATTTGTCCATGTAAGGGCGAGGCTTTCAACAACCCACGTGCAATAAGCGCTTGGCAAGCATCAACTAATGCAACATAACTCCCCGTGATCGCTGCCGTGCGTGTCCCACCATCGGCTTGTAAAACATCACAATCTAAGGTGATCGTACGCTCGCCTAAGGCCTTCATATCAATCGCAGCGCGCATACTGCGGCCAATCAATCGTTGTATTTCTTGAGTACGGCCACTTTGCTTGCCCTTTGCAGCCTCCCGCGCAGAACGACTATGCGTAGCACGCGGTAACATGCCGTATTCTGCAGTTAGCCACCCCTGCCCGCGACCGCGCAAAAAACCTGGAACCCCCTCTTCAATGCTAGCGGTACACAATACCTTTGTATCTCCAAATACAACTAAAACAGAACCCTCAGCATGGCAGGTATAACCGCGCTGAAAGCTGACTGTTCGCAATTCGTGCGGCGCACGCGCACTCGGACGTTTAAACATGTTGATCAATCCTTCTAATGGCTGGCTTTGAGATAAACTGCGATGCTTTAAGCACTGCCCTAAGCTGACACATAGTTGAAATTATGACTAGTAGTATGACCGGTTTTGCGAGTCGCGAAGCACATGGGCCTTATGGCCAACTAACCTGCGAATTACGCAGCGTTAATCATCGCTATCTTGAATCAGGCTTTCGCTTACCTGAAGAATTGCGTTCACTAGAGATAGAGTTGCGGCAAAGTGTGGCCCGTGAACTAGGCCGCGGTAAAGTTGATTGCTCATTTCACTTGCGTAGTGCGCCGCGCGGCGACCGTGAATTATCAATTGATACTCCCGCGCTACTGCGCTTAATGAGCGCTATTAAAAAAATCGTCGTACACCAACCGTTTGCACTTATCAACAACCCATATGGCCAAATTAATATTTTGGATGTATTGCGTTGGCCTGGGGTCCTTCAAGATACTACTTTAGATACAGACAGCCTCAAGACTGCCTGCCGCACTTTATTTGCCGAAACTCTTGCGGACTTAGTTGCGAATCGGGCTCGCGAAGGCGCACGATTACAGGAACTTATTGAACAACGCTGTGCAACGCTAACTAAAACTGTTCTCGCTGTGCGCGAACGCATTCCTGAGCTACGCATACGCTTAGGCCAAAAATTACGCGAACGAGTTGCAGAACTCGCTGTAACTATTGACCCACAACGCTTAGAACAAGAACTTTTACTGTTAGTACAACGCGCCGATGTCGATGAAGAACTCGATCGCCTCAATGGTCATATTGAAGAAATAAAACACGTAATTAATGGCCATCAAGCTGCTGGCCGGAGGCTTGATTTTCTAATGCAAGAGTTAAATCGAGAAGCTAATACTCTCTCTTCAAAGTCTCAGGAACTAGATACAACGCGTCTCGCAGTGGATATGAAGGTGTTAATTGAACAAATGCGCGAACAAATCCAGAACATCGAATGAGTAAGCTGTAAAAGCCATGGCCGGCCGACGCCTTTTTGTGATTGCCGCCCCTTCTGGAGCAGGTAAAACGAGTCTCGTACGTGAACTGCTAGTACGTGAACCAAATTTGCGTGTCTGCGTCTCTCATACTACTCGCGCTCGACGCCCCACTGAAATAGATGGGCGCGATTACCATTTTGTCACTGTGCCGCAATTTGAAGCTTTGCTTGCCGGGCAAGAGTTTCTAGAGCACGCGCTCGTCTTCAATCACTACTATGGCACCAGTCGCACTGCACTCACTGAGGCTTTTGGCCGTGGGCATGATGTCATTTTGGAAATTGACTGGCAGGGTGCAGCGAAAGTTCGGCTAAAGATGCCTGATTGCATCCATATATTTATCCTACCCCCGACCCGCAATGCGCTTGCTCAACGACTGCGTGCACGGGGGACCGATACGGGCAAGGAGATCCAGAAAAGACTGATTGAGGCCGTATCAGACATAACTCACTACAAAGAATTTGACTACGTTCTGATCAACGATGTGTTTACTCAGGCTGTGGCGGATCTGCAACGTATACTCGAGTGTAATGCTGCCAATTTACGCCCAAATCGACCCGAATTACTGCCCCTGCTGCAGAGCTTGCTAGCGTAAGACCCCCAAGATCGTCTACAATTTGACCTCTTTCCCAAATGTATTTTCGGATTTTCCGAACAAGGCGCACGCATGGCACGCATCACTGTAGAAGACTGTCTCAGTAACGTTGACAATATTTTCCAACTCGTGATTCTTGCCTCGCAACGCGCGCGCCGGCTTGCCAATGGAGCTGAGAGCACGGTTCCCTGGGAAAATGACAAAGCCACTGTGGTTGCCCTACGCGAGATCGCAGCAGGAAACATCACTCGCGATATGCTGCTCGAACCGGTAGCTGAACCAGAACCGGAACCGAGCCTGCTACCCGATATCATGGAACCTGACCCTGGTTTCCGTGCGCCGCAGTTCGGTCTCGGAGACTGACAGAACAAATTACTTGTGGAATATGCGCAGACACTGCTCGGCCTGCTGCCAGGCGGTTCACGCAGAACCCCCGGCCTTAAGGATCTGCTGAACGCTGCAAGCACATATTTACCTTCTGAACAAGTCGAGCGCATTCGCTTAGCTGCCGAGTTCGGTGCCCAAGCCCATAAAGGTCAAAAACGTAAAACGGGCGAACCTTATATTACTCACCCTGTCGCTACCGCAGAAATTCTGGTCAGTCTCAGGGTTGATGCAGACACCATCATCGCAGCGATATTGCACGACATCATCGAAGATACCCCAATCGCCAAAGAAGATTTAGCAACTCAATTTGGTGATGCTGTAGCTGATCTTGTCGATGGAGTCACAAAGCTCGATCAAATTTACTTTAAGAGCAAGGAAGAAGCTCAGGCTGAATCCTTTCGCAAGATGTTGCTCGCGATGGTGCGTGATTTACGTGTCATATTAGTAAAGCTCGCTGATCGACTTCACAACATGCGTACTATCGAGGGCGTGTCGTTACCAAGACGGCGTGCGATTTCACGGGAAACTCTGGACATTTACGCACCACTGGCTGAACGCCTTGGTCTCTACAATCTCAAATTAGAATTAGAGTCTCTAGGTTTTCAAGCCCTCTATCCGCAGCGGCACCGCGTCTTAGATCGCGCCCTACGTCGCGCGCGTGGCAACCAAAAAGAATTCTTAATAAAAATTGCAGCACAACTTCTCGCATCACTAAACAATGTAGGAATTAATGCTACAGTAGAGACTCGCGAAAAACATCTCTACAGCATTTATCAAAAAATGCTACGTAAACGTAGCTCACTAGCTGATATTGTTGATGTTTACGGTTTACGTGTCATGGTTAATGATCCTGATAATTGCTATCGCGCACTTGGGATAGCTCACAGCGTATATCGCCCAATGCCGGCACGATTTAAAGATTACATTGCAATTCCACGAGTGAATGGCTATCAATCTCTTCATACCACATTGTTTGGTCCGAATGGCGTGCCTCTTGAAGTCCAAATCAGGACCAAGGATATGCACCTTATTGCAGAGTCTGGTATTGCGGCACACTGGAAATATAAATCGGGTGATGTTACAGAGCAAAGTGAACAAACTAGAGCACGTCAGTGGCTAAACAGCTTAGTTGCAATGCAAGAAACGGGCAGCTCAGAGGAGTTTCTTGAGAGTATCCGAGTTGATCTCTTTCCAGACAAAGTATATGTATTCACTCCTAAAGGAAAAATACTTCGATTACCGCGTGGATCAACTATTGTAGATTTTGCATATGCTGTACATACCGATGTCGGAAACCATTGTGTCGCTGCAAAAGTTGATCGCCACCTCACTCCATTACGAAGCATCTTACGTAATGGACAAACTATTGAAATAGTTACATCAAAAGATGCGATGCCTAACCCTTCCTGGACAACCTTTGTAGTGAGCGCGAAAGCAAGCGCTGCAATACGGCAATACTTAAAAACCTTGCGTCGATCCGATGCAATTAAACTTGGACAACGCTTAGTAAATAAAGCGTTATCAGAATTTAATGTGCTTTTAAAGGACGTGGCCCCTGAAATACTTGAGAATGCAGCACGCGAACTGGGTATGGTGGGTTCTGATGATTTGTTTGCAAAAGTTGGTTTGGGTGAGCGTCTAGCGCCCCTGATCGCAAGAAAACTATTGCCTAAACCGCAAACGTCTTCGGAAATAGAAAACTCATCCACCCCGCTGGCCATAGCCGGTACAGAAGGCTTGATGGTCAGTTATGCCCGCTGCTGCTTCGCATTGCCTGGTGATGAAATTTTGGCTCATCTATCGAGTGGACGCGGCATTATTGTGCATCGTGAAAGTTGCGCTAATGTTGCTGACTACCGTAAGCACCCCGAGAAATGGATAGCTATAACGTGGGCAGATAATATTGTACAGAGCTTTAGTGCGGAGTTACGTATTGTAGTCGCCAATAAAATGGGCGTTTTAGCTGCGGTAGCTGCTGCCATTGCAGAAACTAAAACTAATATTGATCATGTTGAGCTACAAGAGCGCGACCCAAAAACTTCTATTTTAGTATTTGAAATTAAGGTTAGCGATAGGCAGCACTTGGCGAAAATTTTACGCGTTATCAGGCATATGCCAACTGTTCTGAAAATTACGCGCTCCATCGCAACTCGTACACGTGACGAGTAGTATTTAAGGAATTAGTATATGTCCCGTCAAATTATTCAAACTGTGAATGCTCCCCAAGCCATTGGCACCTACTCGCAAGCGGTACGCGTAGGATCCACTGTATATATCTCAGGACAAATTCCGCTAGATCCACAAACCGGGAAGTTAATCACTGATGACATTAACCTAGAAATTAGGCGTGTTTTTGACAATCTCGCTGCCATCGCAATGGCTGCAGGAAGCTCCTTAGCACAATCGGTACGAGTAACTATTTACCTATTAGATATGACTCACTTTTCTAAAGTTAATGACATCATGGCTGATTATTTTCCTAAGCCTTGGCCAGCCCGTGCCGCAGTAGCAGTAGCTGAACTACCACGCGGTGCGCGCATTGAAATTGATTGTATTTTGCATCTTGAATGATTCTGAATATAAAGCTGCTCTTGTCCGTGAACAACGGCCTATCACCGCATTGCGGGGTGTTGGCGTTGCTTTAGCAGAACGTTTGGCGGTACTCGGCGTGAAGCAAATTCAAGACCTATTATTTGTTTTGCCGACAAGATACGAAGACAGAACACAAGTACATCCAATCGGTGCAGTAGTACCAGGTGTTCGGATAGCTATAGAAGGAGAAATTCAACTCAGCGAAATAGTATTCCGACGACGTCGGCAGTTACTTTGTCGCATCTCTGATGGTACTGGCTCATTAACCTTACGGTTTTTTTATTTTTCTACGCAACAACAGCAAGGTTTAGCACGCGGTGCGCGCATTCATTGTTTTGGAGAAGTGCGTCGCGGGCCACTTGGCCTTGAAATAGTACATCCTGAATATCGTCGCATCTTCGAATCTAATGTACAACTCGAAAGTACCTTAACACCAGTCTATCCAATAACAGAAGGTATCACACAAGCTAGGTTGAGAGGTCTTATTAGTCAAGCACTCAAAGAATTAGACACAGCTGGGATTCGCGAGTGGCTACCTAATGAAATTTTAAATCCGATGAATTTACCATCATTATGTGATGCTCTGAGCTATGTCCATCGTCCCCCTTTAGATGCCCAACTTGACATATTAGAATCAGGCCGTCATCCAGTACAACAAAGATTAGCTTTTGAAGAACTGCTAACGCACCAAATAGTTATGCGCCGTCTCCGCGAGAGCGCGCAACGTGACTCTGCATGGTCTCTCATAGATCAAACAGAACTCGTATCACGCTTTATTAACGGCCTACCTTATTCTCTCACCTCTGCTCAAAATCGAGTCTTGCTAGAAATCATTAATGATTTAAAACAGCAACACCCTATGGCACGCTTAGTACAGGGTGATGTGGGGTGCGGCAAAACAATAGTAGCTGCAGCGGCGGCAGCACACGCGGTAGGTGGTGGGCGACAAGTGGCTTTAATGGCTCCTACTGCTTTATTAGCTGAACAACATCTGTACAACTTTGACCAGTGGTTTAGGCCACTCGGTATTACCGTTGCTTTAGTCGCCGGCTCACAAGCAACTAAAACGCGTCGTAGTATTTTAACCGCTGTGGCCAGTGGCGAGGTGAATATTATTGTTGGTACTCATGCATTATTCCAAGAAGAGATAAAATTTAAGGACTTAAGTTTAGTTATAGTCGATGAACAACACCGTTTTGGAGTTCAGCAACGTTTACGCCTAGCTGAAAAAGGCCTTGCTGAAGGAAAACATCCTCATCAGCTAATTATGACAGCTACCCCCATTCCAAGAACGTTGGCTATGACTGCATATGCTGATCTAGACGTTTCAATTATTGATAGCTTGCCCCCTGGACGCACGCCAGTTCAAACCGTAGTAGCGCCTGAATCACGCCGTCATGAAGTCGTCGCACGTGTTGCCATTGCATGCGCACAAGGACGACAAGCCTATTGGGTCTGCCCACTCATTGAAGAATCTGAAGAGTTGCGATATCAGGCGGCGGAAGAAACAGCTGCAGCACTAGCTGAAGCGTTACCGCAACTCAAAGTCGGTTTAGTACATGGCCGAATGAGTGCACGCAAAAAAGAAGAAGGGATGTTAGCTTTTAAAACAGGCCAGATTCAGCTATTGGTAGCCACTACTGTTATTGAGGTCGGGGTTGATGTCCCTAATGCTACTCTTATGGTTATTGAAAATGCTGAGCGTATGGGTTTAGCACAACTACATCAATTACGTGGTCGAGTGGGTCGTGGAACGCGGCAAAGTAGTTGTGTCTTACTGTATCGCGCTCCCTTAGGGCAACTCTCACGCGAAAGATTGCACGCAATTCGCGATAGCAATGATGGGTTTGAAATTGCTCAACGCGATCTAGAATTGCGAGGTCCCGGAGAGATGTTAGGCACACGTCAAACTGGTCTGGCCCAAATGCGGGTTGCGGATCTTTCCAGGGATATTGGTCTTCTCCCACTTATCCAGAACGCTGCAGAGATATTATTGACCCGATATGCAGATAGAATTGGCCCCCTGACTACACGCTGGATTGGAAGTGACGCGAAATATGGCCGCATCGGGTAATCCCATATCGGAAGCGTCCACTACCAGCACGCTCTGGTTACCCGGTTCCGCATTGCATTGCTACGAAAGCAGCCTGCGGCTACGCGATTGGCTATTAACGCCAGGCTTACTGACTGAGCGCATTCGCAGTGCCGCCGGGGATCGATTCAGCATGCGTGTGCTCTGCGAAAATGCCCATGGCGATGAACACCTGCGTGAAATAGTCATGTGCTGTGAGCTACGTATCTGGCTCTTCGCTCAAACACGCATTCCCTCAAACACATTACTTTTGCATCCTTGGCTAGGGCATATCGGGAACAATACCCTTGGCGCGGCACTCGCTAAACACAGTGATACTACAAGATCAGATTTTTCTTATTCGCGCTTATTACCTGATACTCAAATAATCGCTGATGCACTGCGACACTCTGCACTACCTTCACAAGCATTGTGGGTACGGCGTTCTGAATTTAGCGTGGCGCGGGCTCCTTTTTCTCTATATGAAGTTTTCATACCTACTATAGGAGAATGCTAATGTCTCCAAAATTTAATCGGGCTTTTTATGAATATTTAAGCCTTACACGATTAAATAAACCTATTGGTATTACATTGTTACTGTGGCCTACTCTTTGGGCGCTTTGGCTATCTGCTCAAGGGATACCTAGCTTAAAATTACTATTAATTTTTGTGATAGGCACTGTGCTAACGCGTTCTGCTGGTTGCATTATTAATGATTTTGCCGATCGCGACTTTGACCCGCATGTGCAAAGAACTCGTGAACGGCCCTTAGCAGCACGACATTTGTCTCCCTACAATGCATTAGTGCTTTTTTTTATTTTAATGCTGATGGCATTTTTAATGGCACTACAACTAGATAAAAAAACCTTGTTTCTTTCTGTATTTGCAGCCTTGATTATGATTATTTATCCGTACTGCAAACGTTTTTTCCCTGCGCCCCAGCTTTTTTTAGGTATTGCATTCGGCTGGGCTGTGCCCATGGTCTTTATGGCGAGTGTTCGCGAGGTGCCACGTTTAGGCTGGTTATTGTTTGTAATCACAATAATATGGACTATGATCTATGATACCCTATACGCCATGGTAGATATCAAAGATGATCGGCGCATAGGTCTACGATCTACCGCAATACTCTTCGGAGATAGGGATTTGTTCGCGATCGGCGTGCTGCAAACAATCATGATCTTAGGTTTGTGGCTCGCAGGCAAACTAGCGGGGCTTTCTCATGCCTACCATATTGGACTCGCAATGGCTGCTGCGCTATTTGTATATCAGCAATGGTTAGCTCGAGCACGTATCCCAGCGCTATGTTTTAAAGCTTTTTTAAATAACAATTTTGTGGGCTTAAGTATTTTCTTTGGCATTGCTGCAGATTATGTAGGTCGCTAGTTTTTTAAACATCACTGCACATCTAAAGCTAAGCTTCAAGTGAGCTGCTGCTTTACCCTAGCCTAGGGCAAAATGTAAGATGCTTCCCTTGTAAAATTTGGGTGGTATCGCATCTAGATAGCTCAGTTGTAACAAAAACTTCATTTTCTTATGTCGCAGAAGGATATAATCATTAATAATGGAAGAACCAAGAAAAAAACACCCCCATTACTTTGGCGTCTTGCTCGAGGAACGCCTGTCGCGACGAGATTTTGTTGCCTCTAGCGGTGCAGCAGTCGCAGTGATTGGCTCACTACCGACAATTGGTGCAGTCACGACAAATACACGCAAGAGCTTTGCGCGTGCATTCAAGGCAATCCAGCCCTCGCGCGACGACGCAATTCGCTTGTCGCCAGATTTACATCATAAAATTCTCATTGGATATGGCGATCCTCTTTTCGCTAACGATGCGGGTCTATCAGCCAAAGATATCCGATCACTCGAGTGGCTCGATGCGAATGCGGCAGCGCGACAGGAGCGCAGGTTTGGAACCAATAACGATGCAATTGCATTTTTTGCCTCGTCAACTAGCAAGCTTTTGGGGGTACTGTGCGTAAACCACGAATACACAGATGCTGAGTTATCATTGGCAGGAGTACCTATAAATACATCTGAATGGGCTCAGAATCGCAATGCATGGGTTAAGGCGCATCCGCAAGTCGTACCTTGGATGCAGGCTGCCCACGGTGTAAGCGTGCTGAATCTGCAGCGCAGCTTGCGCGGCTGGAGTGTAGTGAAAGACGGGGCCTCAACTCGGCGCATTACAGCCAATTCACCGATGAAAATCATGGGTCCAGCAAGGGGCAATTCACTGCTGCGTACTCAGGCAGACCCAACGGGCACTACTGTCCTTGGCACCTTTGCTAACTGCGCAGGCGGCAAGACGCCATGGGGCACTTATCTCACGGCTGAAGAAAACATTCAGGACTATTTCGGTGGTGCGCGTTCCTGGGAAAAAGTCTCAACAGACGAAGCGACGAAGCTCGCGCACCAGCGTTGGCCACTGCGCGAGAGGTCAGCCTATGGCTGGGAAGTTATTGATCCACGCTTCGATATGCGCAGCGAACCCAAGGAGCCACTCCGCCACGGCTGGATTGTCGAGATTGACCCGCAGGATCCATTATCCCAACCTAAGAAACGTACTGCACTCGGACGATTTTGCCACGAAGGCGCAAACACGATACTAACTAAAGATGGACGAGTTGCTGTCTACATGGGCGATGACACCAAGTTTGAATATATCTACAAGTTTGTCACGTCCGGTTCTTTCAATCTTAAAAATCGCGCTGCGAATTATGACCTGCTTGATGAAGGCATTCTGTACGTGGCGCGTTTCAATCCAGATGGCAGTGGCATATGGCTGCCACTCGTACATAACGAGAATGGTTTGCTTAGCAGCCACAATGGCTTCCCTAGCCAGGCTGAGGTAGTAATCAAGTGCCGTGCTGCTGCTGACCTACTTGGTGCGACGCCCATGGACCGTCCAGAGGATATTGAGCCAAACCCGCTCGATGGTCGTGTGTATATTGCACTAACCAAGAACGGAGGTCGTATTGGGGGTCGCGAGGAATTCTCAGGTCGTGCAATCGATCTTGGCCCAAATCATGCCAACCCACGTGTACGGAACGACTTTGGTCATATCGTCGAGTTGATCGAGAATGGCGACGACCACTCTAGTATGTCTTTCTCATGGAACGTTTTCCTTCTAGCCGGTGATCCTCGCAACGAGGCAGTGCGTTTTTTGACACGCGCGGAGGATATTGCTCCAAGTCGCCTCACACGCGAAGATACATATTATGCTGGTTACAAGTACCGTTCGCAGGTTAGCCCTATCGCCTGCCCCGACAACCTTGGGTTTGATCCCTCTGGCCGTCTGTGGATCGTAACGGATGCAGATAACGAACTTATTGGAAACAATGGCTGCTACATCGTCCCAACTAGCGGGCCAGATCGAGGATTATTAAAACAGGTGATGAGCGCACCCATTGGCGCCGAAGTCTGTGGCTGCGAATTCACGCCGGACGGCACCGCCTTGTTCCTAAGCATTCAGCATCCCGGCAGAGGCGGGAGCATTGATGCTCCGGTCAGCAATTGGCCCGATGGCAACGGACTACCGGCAAGGTCCGCCATCATCGTAGTGAGTCGTGTCGATGGTTCGCCACTATAAGTGGCTGCAACGCCCCCCAACAGTAATCTAGAGCACATGGAAATAACAAATTTTATTTTGATCAAGATCGTATTTGAATATTAATTGTCAACTAAAAAATAATTTTTAGGTTGACGTGTCTCCTTATTAAGCCTGAAAATAGGGGGGAAGAATATTTTTAAGTAGCGCATTTAATAGGCTACTAATCTTGCTTTAAATACACCTTGCTCGGATTTAACTTATGCATACTTCTATTCGCCACGACTGGCACACCGAAGAGGTAGAAGCGCTCTTCGCGTTACCTTTTCAGGAACTAATTTTTCAGGCTCAAAGCGTACATCGCGAATATCAAACCCCCAATACCATCCAAATGAGCACACTGCTTTCGGTTAAAACTGGCGCCTGCCCTGAGGACTGCGCTTATTGCCCACAAAGCATTCGCTACGACACAGGCTTAAATAACGAAGCGCTCATGGCTGTTGAAGATGTCCGAGCACGTGCGCAGGCAGCGCGTGAAGCTGGTGCTACTCGCTTTTGTATGGGTGCTGCTTGGCGCTCCCCTAAGAAACGCGATATGGAAGTGATGGTTGCGATGATTAGTGAGGTCCGCATACTAGGTATGGAGACTTGCGCAACGTTGGGAATGCTCACCCGCGAGCAAGCTCAACAGCTAAGAGCCGCGGGTCTGGATTACTACAACCACAACATCGACACTTCTCCTGAATTTTACGAAGACATTATAAGTACACGCAACTTCCAAGATCGTCTTGATACCCTAGATGCAGTGCGCGAAGCGGGTATGAATGTATGCTGTGGAGGTATTGTGGGTATGGGGGAAACTGTGCGCGATCGTGCACGTATGCTTCAAGTCTTAGCAAATCTCGCACAACATCCGGAAAGTGTTCCGATTAATCAATTGGTGCCTGTCCCTGGCACTCCTTTAGCAAATCGTGCGGCCATTGATCCTTTTGATTTTATTCGCACGATAGCGGTTGCGCGTTTAATAATGCCACTTGCCGCTGTGCGCCTATCCGCGGGGCGTGAACAAATGTCCGATGAACTACAGGCTCTTGCATTTCTTGCTGGTGCTAATTCTATTTTTTATGGTGAAAAACTGCTCACTACAGGCAATCCTGATGTTCAACATGATCGCCAATTGTTTTCTAGGCTAGGCATCCATACTGCTGCCGGAGGGGTCGGTGCGCTGCACACCTGAGGCGGTACAAACGGCTCTACAAAAAATAGATGCCCGTCACTTAAGACGTCAGCGCGAGCCTGCTTTAGATCACTGTGTAAATTTTTGCAGCAACGACTATTTAAATCTTTCAACACACCCACAGATTGGGGCCGCAATGGCCGAATGTGCGCTGCTAACGGGCGTAGGTGCTGGCGCCTCACATCTAGTCAGTGGTCACGGTATTGAGCACGAAGCGCTCGAGTGTGAACTAGCCATCTTTACTAAACGCGAACGTACATTGGTATTCTCAAGTGGCTATATGGCCAACTTAGGAGTCATAGGCGCCTTAGCTCAACGCAACGATTTAATCTTAGAAGATCGTCTTAATCATGCTTCTTTAATTGATGCAGGCTTACTGGCTCGTACTCGAAATTTTGAAAGATATCCTCATGGAGATCATGCAGTCGCTGGCGCAAAGCTTTCTACACATTTACTTGCACACCCTGCATCAAGTGCTCTCTTAATAACTGATGCCGTATTTAGTATGGATGGTGATATTGCGCCGTTGGCTGCTTTGGCTACACACGCTCTTGCCCATCAAGCATGGCTAATTGTTGATGATGCACATGGATTTGGAGTGCTGGGAAAAAATGGAGGTGGGTGCTGTGAGCTTTTAGGACTCAATTCACGCGAGGTACCAGTATTAATTGGTACATTAGGCAAAGCCTTTGGAACCTTTGGGGCTTTTGTTGCTGGTGATGCTGATTTAATTGAGCTCCTAATGCAGCGCGCACGTAGCTACATTTATACAACTGCGCTACCTCCACCGGTAGCAGCTGCCACTCGTGTCGCACTACGATTGATTCAAGAAGAGCCTCAGCGACGCTTTCATTTACACGATCTAATCGATACATTTAAAATAGGCGCAGCTCGGCGTGGTCTTCCGCTCATGGAATCTAATACAGCAATTCAGCCTATCATTTTAGGATCATCACAAAAAGCAGTACAAGCCAGCGCACGCTTACGTGATGCAGGTTATAGAGTTGCCGCTATACGCCCACCTACAGTCCCTCAAGATAGCGCACGACTACGCGTCACGCTTAGCGCAGGGCACACTCACAAACAAGTAGAGGGTCTATTAAATGCGCTTGTAGTAACGCTTGGCATGTAATAGCAATAAACTTTATTAAAATTACTTCTCACAAAAAACCTGCTCTAGTCTTGCTACATGGTTGGGGACTAAACCTTAAAGTTTTCGATACTTTATGCGAGCACCTAGATGATTTTAATATCACGTGCTTAGATTTGCCAGGACATGGTCGCGCTGCGGTGCCTAGTATATTGGAACAAAAAAATTGGAATATCTCTACCGTAGCTAAGATTTTACTTGACCAAATGCCACCTAAAGCAATTGTACTTGGCTGGTCTTTGGGCGCTACAATTGCTTTAGAAATTGCTAAAAACGCGGCGCATAGAGTAAATTCTCTAGTTTTAGTAAGTGCAACACCACGCTTTACTATAGACGATGATTGGCCGTATGGAACTACAGAATCGTTGTTAAATGTTTTTGCACATAATCTAATGAAAAACCACCTCCATAGCATCAATAAGTTTTTAGAGCTTCAAGTACGAGGTAGTATTAGAGCCGCTGAGAATTTACTGCAATTAAAACTCGCGCTACAAGCGCAAGGAGCGTGCTCCCCGACTGTTCTACGTAATTCTCTGCAATTATTGTACTGCACTGATCTACGCGTACATTTAAAAAATATCAAGACTCCCACTTTAGTTATTGCAGGACAATATGATCGCGTCACGCATCCAATGGCCTGCGCAAGCTTAGCTAAAATGCTGCCAAATGCTCGTTATCTTGAAATTCGTAGGGGTGGGCACGTCCCATTTCTTTCTCACCCTGTTGAATTTTGTACTGCACTAAAAGAGTTTACCTTATGAGAAATCTTTTTGATCATCGTGCAATCGCGCGTTCTTTTGGTCGTGCAAGTAAAAGCTATGATGCCGCTGCTGAAATACAAAGAATAGCGCGCACAGAGTTGCTTGAAAGATTAAATAATTTTAAATTAAAACCCGAGAAGATTTTAGATTTAGGTGCAGGTACTGGCGCAGCCAGTATGGCGCTGAAGCGTAGATATCCAAATGCTAATGTGATTGCACTTGATTTTGCGCCGGCCATGTTAGTAACTTCAGGGCAGCATTTAAATTGGCGCGCTCGTTTGCTCAGTGGGCGCTTCAGTCCGTCTTTCCTCCGCGTCGCTGGAACCGCCCATAAACTTCCACTTAAAGAGTCTTGTGTGGATTTAATTTTTAGCAACTTAATGCTGCAATGGTGCGATAATTTAGATGACGTGCTAATTGAAATAAGGCGCGTTTTAGCCCCAGGCGGAGTTTTTATATTTAGTACTTTTGGACCTTCTACTCTTAAAGAATTGCGCATTGCTTTTGCCCTAGTCGATACCCACCCTCACGTTAATACATTTGTTGATATGCATGATTTGGGCGGCGCGCTTGGTCGTGCGGGATTTCAAGAGCCGGTATTAGATATTGATCGACACCTGCAGAAGTACCCTGATGTAATGACCTTATTGCGTGAACTTAAAGCTATCGGGGCCGGTAACGCTATGCAGGGTCGATCTCGTGGTCTTACTGGCCGTGTCCGATTTGCCCAAATGCAAAATGAGTACACTGCGTTGTCAGACTCCCCTTTAAGTATTCCAGTAACTTGGGATATTATTTATGCGAGTAGCTTCTCTCCGCAGAGCCCTAAATTTGTCGCTGCTACAGGGGCAACAGAGATTAAGGTCCCTTTGAACCAAATAGGGTGGCGCAGGTGAGAGGGGTCTTCATAGCAGGCACGGACACAAACGTGGGCAAAACTTGGGTTGCCTGCCAGCTATTAGTCAACGCCCGCACCGTCGGGATAAATGTGGCGGCGATGAAACCCATAGCTAGTGGTAGTTTTGGTTTTAAAAATGATGATGCAGTAGCACTCATAAACGCCGCCGAAAGCGAAGAGCCGTACGAACTTATTAACCCCTACAACTTCACACTCCCTATTTCACCTCATTTAGCAGCGCAAGAAGCGGGCCAGACCATTGACCTCCAAGTCATTTGCAGCGCAGCTACCAAACTAGAAAAAAACGGTGCCTGGCTGGTTGTAGAAGGAGCGGGTGGTTGGCTGACCCCCATTAGCCTCCATCACACCATGGCTGATGTTGCACGAATCCTGAATCTGCCTGTGATCCTAGTAGTAGGGATGCGGTTAGGCTGTTTAAGTCATGCCTTACTAAGTGCCGCAGCTATTACCACATCCGGCTTACGCCTTGCCGGCTGGGTGGCCAATTCATTACCACGAAATCAAACTAATAAAATGTTGAAAGAATCTGAAAATATAGCCACTTTAAGTACTCTCTTAGCGGAACCGCCGTTAGCTTACTTTGCACAGGATGATTCGAGCGCTACTACTCAGCATCAAGCCGCTACGGCCATCGCTCGCCTACTGGGTAATAATAAAAATAGGTAGCGTTTCATGTTCCCGCTGACCTGAGCAGCAGTTAGAATTCGCGCCAAATTAGTTAATAGCCCCGAGTACAACATGCCCAGACACGCTCCTTCTTCTCTTAGCGCCTACATCGCTCTAGCTTTAGGTGCTCTGGCTCCCTTGAGTGCCCAAGCCGGTTGGGGCGATCTCAATATGACGCCTGGGGTAACAGCACTATCCAAAGAAATCTATTCTTTACACATGATGGTCTTTTTCTGGTGTGTTGCCATAGGCATCTTTGTCTTTGGATGGATGATTTGGTCATTGATAGCGTTTCGTAAATCAGCAGGCGCCATCCCTGATGTCACTTTGCTTCACAGCACTAAAGTCGAAATTATTTGGACTATAATTCCAATCATTATCCTAATCCTTATGGCTATACCAGCCGCACGAACTTTAATCTCTATCGAAGATGCCCGTAATACAGAGTTAACCATTAAAGCCACTGGTTATCAATGGCGGTGGCAATACACTTACCTTGACGATGACATCAGCTTTTTCTCCTCGTTAGATCGCAAAAGCAATGTGGCACGCCAGCTGCAATCGGGCATTGACCCCAATACAGTTCCTAATTATTTACGTGATGTTGATAAGCCACTCGTAGTTCCAGAAGACACTAAAGTTCGTATGCTATTAACAGCACAAGATGTTATTCATGCTTGGTGGGTCCCTGAGTTTGGTCTGAAAAAAGACGCTATCCCTGGCAACATCAATGAGCTCTGGTTCAAAGTTGAAGCTGGAAAAACCGGTATCTATCGAGGTCAATGCGTTGAGCTTTGCGGTCGTGACCATGGCTTTATGCCCATCGTAGTAAAAGTTGTCAGTAAAGCAGACTATAAGATTTGGGTTGCGCAGCAAAAAGCTGCGCGCCTCGCGGCTAATATTCTTTAATTAACATGGCTTTATAATAATTTATATTACAGATCAAGAGTACGCAGAAAATGTCTAATGTTACACACGCTGATCATGCCCTAGATCATGACGATCACAAGCCGCAAGGAATCAAACGCTGGCTGTTCGCGACCAACCACAAAGATATCGGCACTATGTATCTGGTGTTTTCTTGCCTGATGTTCTTCGCTGGTGGCACTATGGCTCTGATAATCCGCGCAGAACTTTTTCAGCCTGGTTTGCAATTTGTAGACCCTGGGTTTTACAACTCTATGACCACAATGCACGCACTATTGATGATCTTTGGTGCGGTGATGCCTGCTTGGACTGGTTTGGCTAACTGGATGATCCCTCTGCAAGTAGGAGCCCCAGATATGGCGTTACCTCGTTTGAATAATTTTAGCTTCTGGTTGCTGCCCTTTGCATTCACTTTGCTGCTCCTCACTTTGTTTGTCCCTGGTGGTGCTCCGGCTGGAGGTTGGACTTTATATCCACCGCTTTCTTTACAAGCTGGTGATAGCTTTCCACTGACAATCTTTGCGATACATCTCATGGGAGCTTCTTCAATTCTTGGCGCTATCAATGTCATCGTGACCATCATGAATATGCGTGCGCCGGGTGTTAGCCTGCTGCGTATGCCTCTGTTTTGTTGGACTTGGTTGATTACTGCTTACTTACTTATAGCAGTAATGCCGGTTCTTGCTGGTGCAGTAACCATGTTGCTCACCGATCATTTTTTTGGCACAACTTTCTTCACTGCGGCTGGTGGTGGTGACCCAGTCATGTTTCAACACATTTTCTGGTTCTTCGGTCATCCTGAAGTTTATATCCTTATTCTTCCAGCCTTCGGCATAGTCTCTGAAATTATTCCCACGTTCTCACGCAAACCTTTGTTCGGTTTTGAAGCGATGGTATACGCCTCAGCATCTATCGCCTTCTTGTCATTCATTGTTTGGGCACATCACATGTTCACCGTAGGCATGCCACTGGCAGGGCAGTTATTCTTTATGCTCTCAACCATGTTGATAGCTATCCCTACAGGCGTGAAGGTCTTTAATTGGTGCGCCACTATGTGGAAGGGGTCCATCAGTTTTGAAACGCCTATGCTCTTTGCTTTAGCATTTTTATTCTTATTCACGATCGGTGGCTTCTCAGGTTTGATGCTCGCTATTGTGCCTGCAGACTTTCAATACCAAGACACCTACTTTGTTGTTGCACACTTCCACTATGTGTTAGTGCCTGGCTCGATCTTCTCGATCATGGCAGGCGTTTACTACTGGCTACCTAAATGGACTGGTCGCATGTATAACGAAACTGTAGGCAAGATTCATTTCTGGCTCTCCGCAATTGGTGTCAATATACTGTTTTTTCCACAGCATTTTTTAGGACTGGCTGGCATGCCGCGCCGCATTCCTGATTATGCAACCCAGTTTGCGGACTGGAATATGGTGTCCTCCATCGGGGCCTTTATCTTTGGTTTTTCACAGTTGCTATTTGTTTACGTCATCGTAAATACGGTACGTTCTGGTAAAAAAGCAACTCAGCGTCCTTGGGATGGCGGTCGCGGTCTTGAATGGGAATTACCTTCACCGGCGCCTTATCACAGTTGGAGCACTCCACCCTCTGAAGAAATAATCAACCGCAGTAGCGCAAACTGATGAAAGCCGATCAAAAGCGTACCATTCGTCTTAATGCATTATTACTAGGCGGTGTTGCCTTAAGTTTTTACCTTGGCTTCATCTTAATGGCTGTACTAGGAGTCCAATAGGCCATGGAGTCTTTGCAACACAAAAACCGCCAACTCACGTTGCGTCTACTAGGCTTTGCCTGTGGTGCATTTTTATTTGTTTTTGCTTTGGTTCCGCTATATGACGTGCTGTGCGACATCATAGGCGTAGGTAACCAAAAAAACCTATTGCAACGCTCTTCTGCGCCCTTGACTGCGCTGCAATCGGCAGTCGCAAATGATTCACGCAGGGTCACAGTAGAATTTATTGCTGTATTACCCGATATTGGGATTTGGGAATTTCATCCCCTCGTTAAGAGCCTGCAAGTACAGACAGGCCGCCTTTATGAAGCAAACTTTATTGCACACAATCTCTCTGGGCGCCCCCAAATTGCTCAAGCAATTCCAAATATTGCGCCAAGTAAAGCAACTGCATACTTTCGGAAAACAGAATGCTTTTGTTTTACACCACAAAGATTTGCAATAAATGAAAAGAAAACTATGCCAATACGTTTTGTAATTGATCCGGCACTACCTAGCTATCTAGACCGCGTCACACTTTCTTATTCTTTTTATGACAACTCGATGCGCACTGCTGCGCTGAACTAGGAAAACATCATGGCTACTACTGCCCACGCAACCTCACCCAGTGCTGATAAATACTATATTCCTCATTCGAGTGGTTGGCCAATATATGGCTCCGTGACTCTATTCACTCTGATGTTAGGTGCCTGTGGTTGGCTAAACGAATGGTATGGGCCAGGACTGCTAGCATTAGGATTTGTATTATTGGCAGGTCTATTTATAGGCTGGTTTAATGTTGTGATTGGCGAGAGCCAAAGCGGCATGTATAACCAACAAGTTGATGTTTCATTTCGTATGGGCATGATGTGGTTTATTTTCTCGGAAGTAATGTTCTTTGCTGCTTTCTTTGGCGCTTTGTTTTATGCGCGACAATTCTCCGTGCCTTGGTTAGGTGGCGAGGGGGTGAGAATTTTTAATAAAATATTACTTTGGCAAAACTTCGATAATTCTTGGCCAAGTAATGGGCCTTCAAAAGTTAGCCCGCGCGAAGATGGTAGTTTTGAGGTCATTCCCGCTTTCGGTCTACCGGCAATTAACACTGCGATCTTGCTGCTCTCGGGTATAACGATCACCATTGCACATCACGCCCTAAAAGCAGGGCAGCGCAATATTTTAAAGATTTTTCTAGCAGCTACTTTCTTACTTGGATTTTTGTTTGTTTATCTTCAAGCCATAGAATATATGCATGCTTATCATGAGCTGGGCCTTAAACTCTCAACTGGTATTTACGGCTCAACTTTTTTTATGCTCACAGGGTTTCACGGCTTCCATGTCA
>SHZO01000006.1 GCA_009692285.1 Gammaproteobacteria bacterium
CCCGGGGACACCGAGATGGTGATGCCAGGGGATAACATCAAGATGACGGTGGAGTTATTAGCTCCTATCGCAATGGAAAACGGTCTGCGCTTTGCCATTCGTGAAGGCGGTCGTACCGTCGGTGCGGGTGTCGTGGCGACGATCCTAAAGTGAAGTCCTGAATCAACCATAGGCCAGTAGCTCAATTGGCAGAGCGGCGGTCTCCAAAACCGCAGGTTGGGGGTTCGATTCCCTCCTGGCCTGCCATATCAGGATCACTTAATGAATGAAGTTATTAAACAAGTGGGCGCTGAAAAAGCGAAAGTCTGGGTTGCGACTCTCATCGCAGCTGCCGGTGTGGCTGCCTTTTACACGCTCAAGGGCGAGCAAGCTGAGTGGATCCGTTGGGTTGTGTTTGTTGGTGCGCTAGCGCTCGGTTTAGTAGTTCTTTTGCTCTCGGATTATGGCCGCGGTATGTGGAAATTCGTACTTGAGTCGCGTATTGAGCTCTACAAGGTTTTTTGGCCCACTCGTCAAGAGACCGGCACAATGACGATTGTCGTCTTTGTGTTTGTCATCATCATGTCGGTGTTCTTTTGGGGCATAGATACGTTGATCACCTGGTTAACCGGGCTTTTACTAGGCAGCACCACGGGCACGGGGAATTAATTATGGCGATGCGCTGGTACGTCATTCATGCCTATTCAAACCTTGAGCGTCGTGTTGCTGACTCATTGCGCGAGCGCATTAAGAGAGAAGGTTGTGAAGCGCGGTTTGGTGAAATTTTAGTCCCTACTGAAGAAGTGGTGGAGATGCGCGAAGGTGTAAAGCGAAAAAGTGAGCGTAAGTTTTATCCGGGCTATGTGCTCGTACAAATGGAAATGGATGAAGAGACTTGGCACTTGGTGCGCAATGTGCCTAAGGTCCTTGGCTTTATTGGGGGTACGGCAGAGAAGCCCGCTCCGATTAGTGATAAGGAAGCGAATCAAATTCTACGGCGCGTTGAAGAAGGCGTTGAGAAGCCGCGTCCGAAAGTTGTTTTTGCACCTGGCGAAGTGGTTCGGGTCACCGATGGCCCCTTTAATGACTTCAGTGGTGTGGTTGAGAGCGTAAATTACGAGAAGAGCCGCCTGCAAGTAGCGGTGCAGATCCTTGGGCGTTCAACGCCTGTGGAACTGGACTTCTCACAAGTTGAAAAGGCCTAAGCGGCAACGCTTGGGGAAATGATCGTCTGCGTGAAGGATCGCGCGACTTAATGGCAAGGAAGCGAATGGGGAGCTTGTGTAAATCGCAGGCGTTTGTACCCAGGAGAGATTAGGCATGGCAAAGAAAGTTCAAGGCTACGTCAAGCTGCAGGTACCTGCGGGCTCGGCTAATCCATCTCCGCCAATTGGTCCGGCACTCGGACAACAGGGCGTGAACATCATGGAGTTCTGTAAGCAGTTTAATGCGGCTACGCAGAAGCTGGAGAAGGGCTTACCGATCCCCACAGTGATCACTGTGTATTCGGATCGCAGTTTTACCTTTATCATGAAGACACCGCCAGCGGCAGTATTGATTCTTAAAGCGATCGGCATCGAAAAGGGCAGCGGCACACCAAACACTAATAAAGTTGGCAAGATTTCGCGAGCTCAGCTCGAAGCGATCGCCAAGACCAAGACACCCGATCTGACTGCGGCTGATCTAGACGCTGCCGTTCGTACCATTGCAGGCACTGCACGCTCCATGGGCGTCGATTCGGAAGGAGTCTGATTATGTCATCCATAGCAAAACGCATGAAAGTCTGGAAAGACAAAATACAACCAGGTAAACAATATTCGGTTGAAGATGGTATCAGCTTGGTCAAAGAATTTGCAAAGGCAAAATTTAATGAATCAGTTGACGTCGCAGTTAACTTAGGTATTGATGCTTCGAAGTCAGACCAGCAAGTGCGCGGTTCAACCGTGATGCCTCATGGTATTGGCAAGAACGTGCGTGTCGCTGTGTTCACCTCGGGTCGCAACGTTGAAGCTGCCTTAGCCGCAGGCGCCGATATTGTTGGTCTTGAAGACCTCGCTGAGAAAGTTAAAGCCGGTAACATGGATTTCGACGTTGTGATTGCAAGCCCTGATGCTATGCGTATCGTTGGGCAACTCGGTCAGATCTTAGGGCCTCGTGGCCTGATGCCAAACCCAAAAGTGGGCACGGTCAGTCCCGATGTTGCTAATGCAGTTAAAAATGCCAAGAGCGGTCAAGTACGTTATCGCGTTGATAAAGCGGGAATCGTACATTGCACCATTGGTAAGGCTGCTTTTGAAGCGACGGCGCTCAAAGAAAATCTCCAGGCGTTGTTAGCAGATTTGCAGAAAGCAAAACCTGCTACTTCTAAGGGTATTTATCTCAAGCGTGTGACGCTCTCCTCGACCATGGGTCCGGGCGTCATTGTTGATCATTCCTCAGTCAGCGCTTAGTTGCGCGGCGTGGAAGTTATTTTTTTAGTTGATGTGGGCGCGGTAATGAGAGTTGCCGAGTTCCATCGAAGACCGCAGGCGGGAAGGAGAGTGTTACAAGCACTCTGTCAACCCTTAATGATCGCCTGCGCAGGTGGTGTGCCGCTCACACGAGGATCGTACTCGGTTGATGGTCACCGTCGAAGGGTCCGGCCGATGGCGCAAGCACTCGGTCGGTGTGTGATCTTTAGGAGAGGAGTAAAAACCAAGTGCCTCTGAACCTAGAAGACAAGAAAGCGCTGGTAAAGGAAGTGGCGGAAATTGCGGCTGTTGCGCAATCTGTAGTCGCTGCGCAGTACCGTGGAATCTCGGTACCGCAAATGACGGAGCTGCGTGCTAAGGCGCGTGCCCAAGGCGTTTATATGCGTGTCATTAAAAACACGCTCGCTCGAAAGGCCGTGGCTGGTACATCGTTTGAGTTGATTGGTGCCTTGTTAAAGGGCCCACTCGTACTCGCTTTCTCGAAGGACGATCCAGGCGCCGCTGCGCGCGTGGTGAAGGACTTCGCGAAGACTAACGATAAGCTCATCGCAACCCTCGTGTCCCTCGGTGGCCAAGTGCTGCCGGCTAAGGATCTCGAGAAAGTAGCGTCGCTGCCGACACGCGAACAGGCTCTATCAATGTTCTTGGGTACGCTCAAGGCGCCGATTGAGAAGTTTGTGAGAACGGTTGCCGCAACTCCTACCAAGCTGGTTCGCACCGTCGCGGCTGTCCGCGATGCCAAGCAACCCGCCAACGCTTGATCTTGTTGCAATTGATAAACTTTGGAGTTTAAGAAAATGGCTATTAACAAGGACGAAATACTCGAAGCAATTTCGAATATGAGCATCATGCAGATCGTCGAACTGATCTCCGATATGGAGAAAAAGTTTGGCGTGACGGCTGCGGCTCCGGTGGCTATGGCCGCCGCTGCGGGTCCTGCTGTAACTGCAGCAGTTGAGGAACAGACGGAATTTACCGTCATCCTCAAGGAATACCCAGCGGACAAAAAGGTCACGGTCATTAAGGTCGTGCGCGAGCTCACAGGCCTGGGTCTCAAAGAGGCCAAGGATCTCGTGGAAGCAATTCCGGCTACCGTTAAAGAATCAGCAAACAAGGCTGATTCTGATGCGATGAAGAAAAAGCTGGAAGACGCTGGTGCGAAAGTAGAGATCAAGTAATTTCATCACATTTTGTGATGGACATTACCGTTGTTTTGCGAGCGATGTGGTAGCTGGTTCCTTAGGGTTCCAGTTGCTGCATCGTTTGTATTTAGTTTCTAAGAGAGGTGGTTGATGGCTTACTCCTTCACCGAGAAGAAGCGCATACGTAAGAACTATGGCAAGCAAGGCAGCGTCATTGAGACGCCTTATCTGTTGGCCATTCAGCTCGATTCATACCGTAAATTTCTGCAGGCTACCCAGCCTGAAGAAGCGCGGGCTGATGAGGGGTTACATGCCGCTTTTAAAACCGTGTTTCCTATCAAAAGTTATTCGGGGAATGCAGAGCTTGAGTATGTCAGCTACCGGCTCGGAGAGCCTGGGTTCGACGTCAAAGAATGCCAACTGCGTGGTTTAACTTATGCCACTCCGCTTCGCGTGAAAGTGCGCTTAGTCGTATATGACAAAGAAGCTGCCGGTTTAAAGAAGCCCGTCAAAGACGTGCGCGAGCAGGAAGTATACCTCGGTGAGCTGCCTCTGATGACCGATAACGGCACCTTCGTAATTAATGGCACTGAGCGCGTCATAGTTTCGCAGTTGCACCGCAGCCCTGGTGTGTTCTTTGATCACGATCGTGGCAAATCACATTCCTCGGGCAAGCTGTTGTTCAGTGCCCGTATTATTCCTTACCGTGGTTCATGGCTCGACTTTGAATTTGACGCTAAGGATTGCGTTTTTTCTCGCATTGATCGCCGACGTAAATTGCCGGTGTCAATTATCTTGCGTGCATTAGGCATGAGCGATACAGAGATTCTAGATACCTTCTTTGATAAGAACACCTTGTTTATCTCACAAGAAGAAAGTTCTCTTGAATTAGTGCCTTCGCGTTTGCGTGGTGAGACTGCTAGTTTTGAAATTCGAATTGGTGATACCATCGTTGTTGAAGAAGGTCGCCGTATTACGGCGCGCCACGTACGTCAACTCGAAGATGCTGGCGTAACTAAGCTGGCTGTACCGCGTGATTATTTGTACGGTAAGGTTTTGGCTCACGATGTCGTCAATACAGACACTGGTGAAATAATTGCTAAGGCGAACGAAGTTCTAACGGCTGTTTCTTGTGAAAAAATCATTGAAGCAGGAATCACGGAGTTGCGTACGCTGTTCGTGAACGACTTGGACCGCGGCCCGTACATCTCTGACACCCTGCGAATTGATGCTAGCAAAACTCGTCTCGATGCCTTGGTAGAAATATACCGCATGATGCGTCCAGGTGAGCCTCCTACTCGTGATGCAGCAGAAAACCTTTTTAATAATTTATTTTTTAATCCTGAGCGCTATGATTTGTCCTCTGTCGGGCGTATGAAGTTTAATCGTCGTGTCGGGCGCACCGAGATCCTTGGTTCGAATATCATATCTAAAGAAGATATTCTTGCAGTGCTCAAGGTGCTCATTGCCATCCGCAATGGTGAAGGTACTGTTGATGATATTGATCATCTGGGTAATCGTCGTGTTCGTTCGGTTGGTGAAATGGCTGAAAATGCATTTCGCGTTGGTCTTGTGCGCGTAGAGCGCGCGGTAAAAGAGCGACTAACAATTGCTGAAAGCGAACCATTGATGCCACAGGAAATGATTAACGCTAAGCCAGTGGCTGCAGCGGTGAAGGAGTTTTTTGGCTCCTCACAGCTTAGCCAATTCATGGATCAGAACAACCCGCTTTCTGAAATCACGCACAAGCGACGTGTCTCTGCACTGGGCCCCGGTGGGTTGACCCGTGAGCGAGCTGGTTTCGAAGTACGTGACGTGCATCCTACTCACTACGGGCGTGTTTGCCCGATTGAAACTCCAGAAGGTCCAAATATTGGTTTAATTAATTCTTTGTCCGTATATGCGCGTACTAATAAATATGGTTTCCTTGAGACGCCATATCGTCGTGTTGAAAATGGTCGGTTAACTACCACTATCGACTACCTCTCTGCTATTGAAGAGGGCGAGTTTGCGATTGCGCAAGCTAATGCCACTGCCAATGAGAAGGGGGAGTTGTCAGAAGATCTCGTCTCTTGCCGATATCAGAATGAATTCACGCTGATGCCGCGGGACCGAATTAACTATATGGACGTTTCGCCCAAGCAGATCGTCTCGGTCGCAGCCTCGCTGATCCCCTTCCTTGAGCATGACGATGCAAACCGCGCCCTCATGGGCTCGAACATGCAAAGACAGGCTGTTCCAACTCTTCGCACTGAAGCGCCCTTGGTTGGCACAGGAATGGAGCGTCCAGTGGCCATCGACTCAGGCGTCACTGTGATTGCTAAGCGTGGCGGTGTGGTCGATTCAGTTGATGCCTCCCGCATCGTTGTACGAGTTAATGATAAAGAAACCACTGCGGCAGAACCGGGCGTGGATATTTATAATCTAACAAAGTACACCCGCTCAAATCAAAACACGTGCATCAATCAGCGTCCATTAGTCACTACGGGCGATGTGATTTCACGTGGCGACGTACTGGCCGATGGCCCCTCCACTGATCTTGGCGAACTTGCCCTCGGCCAGAATATGCTGGTGGCGTTCATGCCTTGGAATGGTTATAACTTTGAGGATTCGATCCTCATCTCTGAACGTGTGGTGCAAGAAGATCGCTTCACTACCATTCATATCGAAGAGCTCAGTTGCGTTGCTCGTGATACTAAGCTGGGCACGGAAGAAATTACTTCTGATATACCTAATGTGAGTGATCAAGCCTTAAGCAAGCTTGATGAAGCAGGCATCGCATTCATTGGTGCCGAAGTCCGTGCGGGGGATATTTTGGTCGGTAAGGTCACGCCAAAAGGCGAGACACAGCTCACTCCCGAAGAAAAACTCTTGCGTGCAATTTTTGGTGAAAAGGCCAGTGAAGTTAAAGACACTTCACTGCGCGTGCCCCCGGGCATGGATGGCACAGTTATTGACGTGCGTGTATTCACTCGTGATGGCGTTGTGAAAGATGCACGTGCATTGTCTATTGAGAAATCTGAAATTGAACGGGTCCGCAAGGACTTTGGAGATCAGCAGCGTATTCTTGAAGATGACATGTTTGAGCGTGTGCGTACCATGCTGATCGGCAAACAAGCTGCTGGTGGCCCGCAGAAGCTCAAATCAGGTACTAAGATTACGAGAGAATATCTTGACGGTGTACACCGTGATGCGTGGTTTGAAATCCGTCTTGATGTTGAAGAGGATAATTTACAACTCGAAGCTGCTGCTGAGCGGTTACGCGAACAACGTAAAGACTTCGAGATTAAGCTTGAGAAGAAGCGCATCAAAATTACGCAAGGTGATGATCTCTCTCCAGGCGTATTGAAGATGGTGAAGGTATACCTCGCTGTTAAACGACGTATACAACCAGGCGATAAAATGGCCGGCCGGCACGGTAACAAGGGCGTCATCTCCACTATTGTTCCAGTTGAAGACATGCCTTATATGGCAGATGGTACGCCTGTCGATGTCGTACTTAATCCGCTCGGTGTGCCCTCACGTATGAATGTGGGGCAAGTGCTCGAAACACACTTAGGTTGGGCAGCTAAAGGGCTTGGAATCAAGATTGGTAAGATGCTTGAGCAGCAGCAAGCCGTTGCAGATTTGCGTGGCTTTATCACGCGTATCTACAATGAAACGGGCGGTCAAAAAGAGTCTATTGAAGCTTTTAGTGACCAAGAAGTTTTAACTTTGGCGCGGAATCTCTCTCACGGTGTGCCCATTGCAACTCCGGTGTTCGATGGCGCTTCCGAAGCTGAGATCAAGAAATTACTCGCGATGGCAGATTTGCCGCTCTCTGGTCAAACCTATCTACATGATGGGCGCACTGGTGAGCGTTTTGAGCGTCAGGTGACCGTGGGCTATATGTACATGTTGAAACTCAACCACTTGGTTGACGACAAAATGCACGCGCGCTCCACGGGGCCCTACTCGCTTGTCACGCAGCAGCCACTCGGGGGCAAGGCGCAATTTGGTGGTCAACGCTTCGGTGAAATGGAAGTGTGGGCACTCGAGGCGTATGGCGCCGCTTATACATTACAAGAAATGCTGACGGTCAAGTCTGATGACGTAAATGGTCGCACGAAGATGTATAAAAACATCGTCGATGGCAATCATCAGATGGATGCCGGTATGCCCGAATCGTTCAATGTGCTCGTGAAGGAAATTCGTTCTCTCGCGATCAACATTGAGCTCGAACAGGATTGAGGTAAAGCCATGAAAGAATTTTTAAATATCTTCAAGCAGAATGAACCGGTCGAACAGTTCGATGCGATTAAGATCGGATTAGCTTCTCCGGAAATGATCCGATCGTGGTCATTCGGCGAAGTTAAAAAGCCGGAAACCATTAACTACCGCACTTTTAAGCCTGAGCGTGACGGCTTGTTCTGCGCAAAAATCTTTGGTCCTGTGAAGGACTATGAATGCCTGTGTGGGAAATACAAGCGCTTGAAGCATCGTGGTGTAGTCTGTGAGAAGTGTGGCGTTGAAGTTACACAATCAAAGGTGCGTCGCGATCGTATGGGCCACATAGATTTGGCCTCACCGGTGGCGCATATTTGGTTCTTAAAGTCTTTGCCTTCGCGTATTGGCTTGATGCTCGATATGACGCTACGTGAAATTGAACGCGTTTTGTATTTTGAAGCTTTTGTCGTGATCGACCCAGGTATGACCGAGATGACCCGCGGTAAATTGCTTACTGATGAAGAGTATCTCAATGCTATTGAAGAACACGGTGATGAATTCGATGCTCGTATGGGTGCCGAAGCGATCCATGAATTGCTGCAATCCTTAGATTTACAGGCTGAAATGCTAAAGGCTCGTGAGGATATGGGTAATACCGCCTCAGAGACCAAACTCAAGCGGCTCTCTAAGCGCTTGAAACTAATTGAAGCTTTCATGGAATCTGGCAATAAGCCTGAGTGGATGGTGATGACCATTCTGCCCGTTCTCCCACCGGATCTGCGCCCCTTGGTCCCACTGGATGGCGGGCGTTTTGCTACTTCAGATCTAAATGATTTGTATAGGCGCGTTATCAATCGCAACAACCGCCTGCGTCGTTTGCTGGAGCTCAATGCACCAGATATTATTGTTCGCAACGAAAAGCGCATGCTGCAGGAATCAGTCGATGCCCTGCTCGATAACGGTCGTCGTGGACGTGCTATCACTGGCACAAATAAACGGCCGTTGAAGTCTTTAGCAGATATGATCAAAGGCAAGCAGGGGCGGTTCCGCCAAAATTTACTCGGAAAACGCGTGGATTATTCTGGGCGCTCAGTCATTGTGGTCGGCCCGACGCTTCGTCTGCATCAGTGCGGATTACCCAAGAAGATGGCGCTTGAATTATTTAAGCCATTTATTTTTCAAAAACTCCAATTGCGTGGTGATGCCTCGACAATTAAAGCTGCTAAGCGATTAGTGGAGAGAGAAGGTCCGGAAGTTTGGGATATCCTCGAGGATGTCATTCGCGAACATCCTGTTCTTTTGAACCGCGCCCCGACTCTACACCGATTAGGCATTCAAGCATTTGAGCCGGTGTTGATCGAAGGCAAGGCAATTCAATTGCATCCGCTCGTTTGTACCGCATTCAACGCAGATTTCGACGGCGACCAAATGGCTGTGCATGTGCCACTCTCTCTTGAGGCACAACTTGAAGCTCGTGCTTTGATGATGTCGACCAATAATATTCTCTCGCCTGCTAATGGTGATCCGATCATCGTCCCTTCACAAGACGTGGTGCTCGGCCTGTATTACATGACCCGTGAGCGTGTAGGCGCTTTAGGCGAAGGCATGGTGTTCTCTGACGTGGGTGAAGCACATCGTGCATACGAAACCCATCAAGTGCATCTGCAGGCGCGGGTGCAAGTGCGCATCCTTGAAGTACTCATGGTTGACGGAGAGAAAGTACCGCGTCGGCGTTTGGTAAAGACAACCATCGGTCGTGCTTTGTTATCTGAAGTGCTGCCTGAAGGCATGTCCTTTGATCTCGTCAATCAGGACATGACTAAGAAAATGATCTCGGCCACCATTAATGCTTGCTATCGCCAGCTTGGTTTGAAAGATACAGTTATTTTTGCCGACCGCATCATGTACACAGGCTTCCACTATGCTACGCGTTCGTCTGTTTCTTTCGGTATTGATGACATCGTTATACCGGAGCAAAAAACAAAGATAGTTGCCTCTGCTGACCGTGAAGTCAAAGAAATCCAGGAACAATATTCTTCCGGTTTAGTTACTAACGGCGAGCGATATAACAAAGTAGTTGATATTTGGTCGCGAGCGAATGATCAAGTTGCTAAAGCGATGATGGACAAGCTCGGCACTGAAGAAGCCATTGACTCTAAAGGCCAAAAACAGCGCCAGAAGTCTTTCAATTCAATCTTCATGATGGCTGATTCTGGTGCCCGCGGTAGCGCAGCGCAGATCCGTCAGTTGGCTGGTATGCGTGGCCTGATGGCCAAGCCTGACGGTTCAATCATTGAGACTCCGATCACGGCAAATTTCCGTGAAGGCCTGAACGTCTTGCAGTACTTTATCTCTACTCATGGTGCTCGCAAAGGTCTCGCTGATACCGCATTAAAGACAGCTAACTCTGGTTACCTTACACGTCGTTTGGTTGACGTTGCCCAGGATTTAGTTGTAACGGAAGTTGATTGTGGCACTACCGAAGGTTTAACTGTGACTCCGTTGGTTGAAGGCGGAGATGTCGTCGAAGGACTCGGTGAGCGTGTTCTCGGTCGTACTTTGGCAGAAGATGTGCTTAAGCCCGGTGGTAAGGGCCTCGTTCTGATACCAGCTGGAACTCTCATTGATGAAGCCCTAGTTGCCTTGTTAGAACTGCAAGGCGTCGATCAGGTGCAGGTGCGCTCACCGATCACCTGCAAAACCCGTTATGGCGTTTGTGCTACATGCTACGGGCGTGATCTAGCACGAGGCCGTATCATTAATATTGGCGAAGCAGTTGGCGTGATGGCTGCGCAGTCCATTGGTGAGCCAGGTACGCAGTTAACGATGCGTACCTTTCACATCGGTGGCGCGGCATCAAGAGCGGCGGCGGCTTCAAGCATTGAGGTGCGCAATAAAGGTACCTTGCGTTTCCATAACGTCAAAACCGTGGCCCATGAAAAGGGGCACTTTGTTGCTGTATCTCGCTCTGGTGAAATTGGCGTGGTTGATGAATTTGGTCGTGAGCGTGAACGTTACAAAATTCCTTATGGGGCACAGATTAATTCGCGCGAAGGCACGATGGTTGTTGCAGGGCAAAGTGTCGCGACTTGGGATCCTCACACTCATCCGGTCGTCACAGAAGTTACCGGGTTCCTTAAGTTCCAAGATTTCGTCGATGGTCTAACGATCACCACGCAAGTGGACGATGTGACGGGTCTTTCTTCTATCGTTGTCCAAGATGGAACTAAGCAGCGCGGCGGAAAAGAGCTGCGTCCGACGATTAAATTACTTAATGCCAAGGGCAAAGAAGTGCCATTTGCGAATACTGATATTCCAGCGGTGTACACCTTGCCTGCTGGCGCACTGATCAGCTTGAGCGACGGTGCTAAAGTATCCGTGGGTGATGTGATCGCACGTATTCCACAGGAATCTTCAAAGACTCGCGATATCACCGGTGGTCTGCCACGTGTCGCGGATCTCTTTGAAGCACGTAAACCTAAAGAACAGGCGATTCTTGCTGAAGTCAGCGGTACAGCCAGCTTTGGTAAAGAGACTAAGGGCAAGCGCCGCTTAGTGATTACCGAAGAAAAAGGGGAAAAGTACGAAGAGTTGATTCCTAAGTGGCGGAAACTTAACGTATTCGAAGGCGAACAAGTTGCGCGCGGTGAGGTAATCGCTGACGGCGAGCCTAATCCACACGATATTCTTCGTTTACAAGGCGTTGAATCTTTGGCTAATTACTTGGTTCGTGAAATTCAGGATGTATATCGCCTGCAAGGCGTGAAGATAAACGACAAACACATTGAAGTCATAATCCGTCAAATGTTGCGTAAGACTGAGGTGCTCACTACGGGCGAGACTTCACTGTTGAAGGGTGAACAGTTAGACCGTTCACGTGCGATGGACATTAACGATCGAATGCGTGCTGATAACAAACAGTTGGCAACATTGACTCCTGTGTTGCTTGGAATAACTAAGGCATCATTGGCTACCGAATCGTTTATCTCTGCTGCTTCGTTCCAAGAAACTACACGCGTACTGACAGAAGCCGCTGTGCGGGGTTTGAAGGATGATTTGCGTGGCTTGAAAGAGAACGTGATCGTTGGGCGCTTGATTCCAGCGGGTACGGGTTTTGCGGCTCATTCGCATCGTCGTATCAAGCATGATGATGCGCGGGCACGCACGTTTAGTGATACCGGTAGCGTTGGAATAGAAGCTGAAGAGACTATTGCTGGTGCGCCAGAAGGTGCAACAGGTTAAAAACGGAAAATCATGGGTAACCTTGAAAGCACAATGAAGGGTGATCAAGCAGCGGATCAGTTTGAGTCCCTCGGCCTTGCGCCGGGGGCTCGTCCGCCCCACAAGATGCCTCCAGGGCATCCCACCCCTGTTAGGGTGTTGTTGCGTGGTCTTGAGCTGATTCGAGTTTTGAGTAGCCAAGGGCCTTTGACTACAGCAGCGCTGAGCCAAAAGTTACGGTTGGCGCGCACGACTGTAAATCGTTGTTTAGCTACCTTGGAAGCTACTGGTTTTGTCTCGCGTGAAGAGGATTCCCGTCGCTTCTCTCTGACACTTAAATCACGAACACTGAGTCATGGCTTTGACCCAACAGTTGAAAGATTAGAAGTAGTCCGCCATATGATGCGGGTAGTGGCCCCTCGCGTGCGGTGGCCGATGAGCTTGATGTCCATGCGATACCCGGAAATGTTCATCGAAGATTCTACCGATCGCGACAGCGGCTTTGCAGTCGAATACTTTGAGCGTGGCATGACGGTACCCGTGCTTATGACTGCCTCGGGTCGAGCTTTTTTAGCTTTTTCTAGTGCTAAGGTTAGGGAATCAGTTCTGGAGTCTTTATGGGCAGCACGCACAGATGACACGCAATCTATCTGGACTAATCGTGCTGATTTAGATCGCGAGCTGACTGCCATTCGTGAACGTGGCTACGCGAAAGCGATCCGGCCTTTGCGTATAACAGAGCAAGGCAGCATTGCAGTACCCGTGATGTTTGAGAGCAAACCCGTGGGTATTATTGCGGTACGTTTTGCGTTATCGGCAGTAACTTTTGATGAAGCCCGCAAGTATCTATTACCAGCTTTGCTAGAAGTAGCGCAGGCTACGACTGTCTAAATCAAAGGGCTTTTATGCGTGGCCGGCTTCTCGCCGAGCCTTTTGGCAGATTCACTTTTGTGTTTTTTTATGGGGGTTTACTGCCATTTTAGGTAAGTTAATAACCCTACCGGCGCATGCTCTGGTGATATGGCGCATGGGGTTAGTCAGTATATTTTTAGCGATGCTCCCTCGTGTGTGGCATTCAATACGAGCTTTATCACTAAAATTACTGATGATCTATGCTGGAATCGGTGTGATCATAGCCTTGCATTGGCTGTGTTTCTACGGGGCTATTAAACTATCTAACGTATCGGTAGCAGTGAGCTGCCTATCTTTAGGGTCATTTTTCGCTGCAGTGATTGAACCTGCGTTAACTGGTCGCAAGCATGTCCGTCGCGAGTTTTTTTTAGGGATTTTGGCGATCCCTGGAGTACTACTTTTAGTTGATGGGGTACCACTTAATATGCGTGTCGGTATTTTAGTAGGGGTAGCATCAGCATTTTTATCTGCTCTCTTCTCTGCACTTAATAAACGATATATTCACTCTGCGGATGCTGAGGCTGTGACCTTAATTGAGATGTGCATCGGTACAGTATCACTTAGCCTCATCGCTACTATTTTTTTTGGAATTCAAGAAACCTTCAAAATTCCAAGCTTGATAGATTTATTGTGGCTATTAAGCTTAGCTATTGTATTCACTTTATTGCCATTTATTATTTCACTACGCGCACTGCGGCACACCAGCGCCTTTTCAACCCAGATGGCTCTAAATCTGGAGCCGGTGTACGCTATATGTATTGCGGCGCTATGGTTTAAGGAATATCGCGAGTTAGATTTGCGCTTTTACCTTGGGGCAAGTATTATTTTTTTTGTGGTCGCGCTGCAGCCTATATTGCAGGCTTGGGATCGCAAAGCCGAGTTTTTATGAAGTATGCTTATTTAAATTAGGCTGTAATTTACCTGAGGTACAATGTGGATCCCAAATTACTTCAAGCTATTAAGTCCTTACATGCACCCTCTGAATGGGTGCATCTATCTACAATAGGACAAGATGGTTCGCCACACGTCACTCCAATGATGATGGGTCTGCAGGACCCGTGGTTACTATTTAGTCTCACAGGCAAGCAAAAGGTGCGCAATTTAGAGCGTGATCCACGTGCCTGTGTCGCAATCTCTAAGCCGACAACTATGGCCCATGTCATTGTATGGGGTCGTATTGAAATTAGAGTGGATACAGAGGCACAGCCTATTTGGGAAGCTATGATTACACGTGCCTTTGGTGCGGAAGGACTGGGTAATCGCGCGCGGACGCTTGCTATGGATGGGACGATGCTTGGCGTAATGGTTCCCGAGCGGCATCGTATTTATGGCCTTGATTAGTCTTTAATTTAGTTGCCAAACATTATGGAGCTTTGCTATGGATCGACGTAATTTTATTCAATCCTCAGCACCAGCAGTTTTGGCTGCAGGGACAGCCACTTCGCTCTCCGAAGCTAAGTCAGGATCTGATCCAAAATACTTTGATATTGTTCTTGCAGTTGTTGATGCTTGGCGTCGTTTGGATATTGATGGCGTGCTCGTACATATTTCTGAAGATATTCTTTGGTACTCGCATGTAGGTTCACCACCGATGCAAAACAAGCGACAAATGCGTGCTTTTCTAGAAACTTTTGCTAGTGGAATTACTGATGTTAAATGGGTGATCTATAACCATGCAATTTCTGGCAATCAAATATTTTTAGATGGCGCTGATGATTTCGTAATGATCCCTGAAAAACGCCGTGTTGCGATCCCTTACTTAGGTGTGATGACATTTCGGGGCGCTTTAATTTACGAATGGCGAGATTACTTTGACCGAGCAGTATTCTTGCGCTATAAAGCAGGGGAAGTGCCAACTATGGATATGCAGCGTTTATTAGATCGTCCGGGTAGACCCTGATATTTATTCATTCACCATTTCAGTAGTCGCTCACCGAGAATCTTCCCAAATGTGAGTGCTGGTGTGAGGGAAAGCCCGCCTACAAACGCATTGCCTGATGTGCGTCCGAATCCCAGAATTTCTCCTGCGGCATACAAATTAATAATTGGCTTGCCGTTTTTTCCGATTACCCGTAATTTCTTGTCAACCTTCAGTCCTGCTGGGCTTAAAACGGTAATCCCTTGTGCTTTTATTGCATAGAAGGGTGGTTTTTCAATACGACGAATTAAAAAATCTTTGTTGTATTTTCTATCAATTCCAGAATCTACTGCTGAGTTGTACTGTTTTATGCTATTACACAAGGTGGCGATTGGCACGCTGAGTTTGCGAGCAAGCTCAGAAATTGTCTTAGCTTTGATAAATGCAGGGTGGCGTCCAAATTCTGCACGGTACACTGATCTAGAATCGAGTGTCATAGTCCCAGAATTTTGTAAAATACCTTCGTCAAAGATAATATTCATGGCCGTACCTGGTTGGCGCAGCAATGATCGTTCACGATAATCAATGCTTGGGTGATCTTCTTGCATAAAACGCCGACCTTTAGTATCGACAAAGATCTCCCAAATTTTTCGTGTACCTGGTGAGAGAGTTAAAAATATACCACTGCATGGATCTTTTGGATTATCCAAGACGCCTGCGAAAGTACACAAAAATTTATCACTACCGTCCAAGGGTGCACCAATTGCTCGGGCAGCAATGAGACCATCACCCTGTGAATAGGGATTCACGTAAGAGCACAGTGGCACCTTTGGAGTCAGTTGAGTCCACAGCGAAGGGTTGGCTGCATAGCCGCCGGAGGCCAAGACTACGTTTTTACCTAAGAATTCTTGGCTACCGCTGGGAGTATTTGCTCGAACTCCCGTTACTACACCACGTTCATCTGTGATGATTTTTTGCATACGATGCTGCAGAAGCAGATGAATTTTCCCCTGAGCAATTAGACGGTCATGGATGGGTTTAAGAGTTTCAAGAATTGATATTGCTTTATTATTTCCCCATAAGTAACGGCGAGTCGAATAGGCTTCGTGGGCCTCGCCAGCCACAGGTGTACCTACGGCTGGTTGGAATCCAAGATCCATTAGCCAATCTATGGTATTTGCTGCGTTATCAACCATCAGCCGAAGTACGATAGGATCAATCTGCCCATGCGCAATTCTTTGTGCATCACGGTAGTGATCGTTGGGACTGTCTTGAATACCCTGTGATTTCTGCAAACGCGTACCCGCAGCGCTGATTTGGCCTGAGGACCAATAGAGGGTGCCTCCAACGCGATAATCGGCCTCGAGTTGCAGAACTTTAGCGCCGCGTTCGGCCGCTCGTATTGCCAAGGGGAGTCCTGCGCTACCGGCGCCAATGACAATTATATCCCAAAGTGGCGGGGGATTAACTTTAGCGCGAGCCATGTGTATCCTCTTAAAAATGTACGTATAGTTTAGTAAGTTGTGGGAGCTAATGGTAACGCTATACTCAAGAAATGAATATTTCCCCTGAAGAATGGCAGTTACGTTTTGATCTGGCCGCAGCCTATCGTTTAGTCGCTTTGCACGGTTGGAGTGATCTAGTATTTACGCATATCACGGCGCGTATTCCAGGGCGTGAACATCATTTTCTAATAAATCCGTATGGTTTATTGTTTGAGGAAGTTACAGCTTCTTCACTCATAAAAGTTGATGAGCACTGCAATAAATTACAAGATTCGCCTTATCCTGTAAATCCTGCTGGATTTGTTATTCATAGCGCAATACATGAGGTCCGCGAGGATGCTAACTGCGTGCTGCATACTCATACTCGCGCAGGTGTTGCAGTCTCAGCTCAGGCGCAAGGACTGCTCCCTATTTCCCAGCAGAGTACTTTTGTACTGGCTTCATTGGGTTACCACAACTACGAAGGTGTTGCATTTCGATCAGAAGAAAAACCGCGTCTACAAGCCGATTTAGGAAATTACTCTTTTCTGTGTCTACGTAATCATGGTTTGCTTACTGTAGGCGCAACTATTGCTGATGCTTTTTTAGCAATGTATATCTTTGAGAGCGCTTGCCAAATCCAAATAGCAGCCCAAGCGGGTGGTAGTGCATTGCTATCAGTAGATCCAGCTATTATCGCGGGCACCGCTGAGGCAATGCGCGTTCAAACTGGCGGCTTAGGAGGAGGGTTTGTGTGGCCGAGCTTGTTGCGTAAACTTCAACGTACTGATTCAAACTATCGCAGTTAGGGTTGTCCGACGCACTGAAATTTAATACTACTTAGGATCCTTTAGTGATGAAACGACGTTCAGTTTTATGTTCAGGGGCCTCTTTAATCGCTGCTGGCGCAACTATTTTAAATAGCCTGCCCAGCATTGCTGCGACGCTGTCTGATAAATCGGTACGCTTCATGCGAGCTTATGAAGTGGGTGAGCTCGGCAGGAAAAATTATGGGCTACGGATTGTGAGGCGGCCTGTTCCGGATGTTGCTGCGGGTCAAGTATTGCTGCGTGTGCATGCCACCGGGTTAAACGCGCGTGATCTAGCTTTACTACGAGGCCTTCGTATTTACGGCGGTGTACACGACCCGACCCGTATACCTTTAGACGATAATGCCTGTGAGGTGTTGGCACTTGGAGCGGGCGTCACAGATTTCAAAATTGGAGACCGGGTGCTGTGTACGCATTTTCCACTGTGGCTAGACGGTCCTTGGGATGATGTGACTATGTCAGGCGTAGACTTTGGTGTAAATACCAATGGATTTCTTGCTGAACAAGTGGCAGTTCCTGCGCAAGGTTTAGTGCGAATTCCTAGAGAAATATCCTACCAAGCCGCTGCTACATTTCCAAATGCAGGATTAACTGCTTGGCATGCTGTAATGGTGGCAGCAAATCTTCAAGCTGGTGAAACCATGGTTACTTTAGGTACCGGAGGCGTGTCGGTATTTGGGATGCAGTGGGCTAAGTTACGTGGTGCCAAAGTTGCAATCACATCTTCACAGGATACAAAGCTCGTGCGAATGCGTGAGCTCGGTGCCGAAATTACTATTAACTATCGCAATAATCCGGACTGGCACCATGAGTTACTCGAGTTAACACAAGGGCGTGGCGCTGATGTCGTTCTGAATACCGTAGGCATTGCTGAGCTAGAGCGTTGCTTGCTTGCTTGCAATTCTAATGGAAGAGTCATGGTGATAGGTGCTAACTCAGTTACTCGCGGTAAGGGTACTGCTACAACGGCAGAGTTCACGGGGTTGAAAGTTTTTCCGCGAGCAATGATCATGCGCGGATTAACTATTCGCGGCATTATTGTTGGGAGTCGCCAAATGTTAGCCGATGCTTTACAAGCTGCAGCATCTGCAGGACTACTTCCTGTAATTGACCGCGTTTTTTCTTTTGAGAATGCGCGAGAAGCCATTACGTACATGGAAAGTGGAGAGAAAATTGGTAAGATTGTTATTAGTATCTAGTCGTGAAATTTTTCATGATGATACTTTAACGCTATGAAATTCTGGCGTACTCCCTTGGGAGTGCAGCGGCACTATATCAACGGACGCTATGGGCAGATACATTATCGTATTGCAGCCCCCGCACACCCCTCTGCTGTGCCGTTATTATGTTTCCATTTAAGCCCTAATTCAGGCCGCGTGTATGCGCAATTTATCGCGCAGATAGGCCACGATCGTATCGCAATCGCCCCAGATACACCTGGTTTTGGGCTGTCTGATGCACCAACCACTGCGCCTGAAATCAGTGACTATGCCGCATGCATGGGAGAATTTGCGGATGCACATGGGTTTACGACATTTGATGTAATGGGCTACCATACAGGCTCAAAGATTGCATTAGCACTCGCACAACAAAGACCTGCTCAGTTACGGCGTTTAGTATTGGTGTCTGCGCCAATTTATACTGAGGCAGAATTAGTGCAGCAATACAAAAGTATGGGTACGTCCGAGGTAGAAAAATTGAGCGAAGATGGCTCGCATTTGCTCAGGCTTTGGCAAGATCATTGGCGTTGGAAGGACTCTGCAGCCCCAGCTAGTTTTATTCAGCGTGAAGTAGCTGAGGGTCTCGTGGCAGGTGAGCAAGCTTGGTGGGGGCATCAAGCTGCATTTAAAGTACAGCACGCCCTCGAGTTACCGAAAGTTGAGCAGCCAATTTTATTACTTTGCCCTAAGGATGATCTTTGGGAAGCAACTCAACGGGCACGGCCTTTTCTACGCAATGGAAAATTTGTGGAGCTGCCGAATTATGCTCATGGTTTTTTAGACGTGCATACTACTGAGGTAGTGGACATAGTCCGCCATTTTCTGGATGCATCGGAGCAGACGTTTTGATCCGTCGTGCCTTTCATGAAGGTGCTTATGGACCATTGCATTACCGTATAGTGGTTCCTACGGCCACTGAATTAAGACCGCCATTATTTATGTTTCATATGAGTCCTAATTCTGGCTGTATTTTTGAAGCTGCTTTGCGTGAGATGGGTAAAGACAGGATTGTTGTTGCGCCAGATACACCGGGCTTTGGTGAATCTGAGGCGCCTTTATTTCCCATTGAAATCGAAGACTTTGCTAATACAATGTCGCATCTGATAGATTTTTTAGCGGAAAAGCTTAATTTTTCACAAGTGGATATTATGGGTTATCACACTGGTGCGATGACGTGTATCGCACTAGCTTTGCAGCGTCCAATCTTAGTCAGACGTATTGTACAAATTTCGTCACCTGTTTTCACGGATGAAGAATTGGTGAGTTTCCGTTCTGAATATCAACCGAAAGAAATCTGTGAAAATGGCGCTCATCTACGCGACGCATGGTTAAATTTGCTTCGTTTTTATAATGACGATGTACCTAGGAGCGTGTTAGCGCGCAACTTTGCTTCTAGTCTACGCGGTGGACCTATAGCTCATTGGGGACATCGTGCAGCATTTAATTATGATCTAAAAATTTATTTGCCTAAAGTAACACAACCATTATTAATCGTTAACCCTAATGATGATCTGGCGGAGCAATCGCCACGCGCCTTGGCGTTAGTGCGGCACGCCAAGATAGTCAATATCGAAAATCATGCACATGGTTTTATTGATGTTATGCCGGTGAAATTTGGAGAGATTCTTCGTAACTTTCTCGATTCTGTACCGTAGCATCGAACGCTACGCTGATTCGTGTGCCTGTTGCTTCAAAAGGCAATGTGCGATGCCAAAGATGTGAGGGAAATAAAACTAGGCGGCCCGGTGCCGGTGTCACACAGCGGGTTACAGTCATTAACGGCATTGTGCTTCGCGCAGGGGGGCGACCAAATTCAAGTGCACCTGCAAAGATATCTTTCGATTGCATTTCATCAGGCAACAAAATATAGAATACGCCACTCATTTCGCTACGTGGGTGCATATGCGTAATTTGTTGGCCACCACTCTCTATTAGTGTGCCCCACAAACGTAAGTGCCATTGTTGTAATGGCTGAAGTGGGCACTCGTTGTTAAGCTGTCCCAAGATAAGCGCCTCGAGTGCGAGCAGCGCCGGATGGTATGATGGATCCAACTCTCCTGTCTGAAAACCACCACGGGTGGCTTTGCTCAAAGGGCTGGCGAGACAGGATGGATCTGCGCGTAGCAGTTCGGCAATTTCTTCGGCTAAAGCTACGGGAAGACCATCATGACCCAGATCATGTAGAGTGATCATGCGATCTAGGTCAACTATCTCTTTCGCTTCTTCTTGACGACCGCAAATTTCTAATGCGATTGCGCAGGCTGCTAATACTTGTCGATCCCCCGGGTGGTTTGCTAAAAAATTATCTGCTATCTCGCAAGCCTCTGTGCAACGTTCTAATAAGGTTAATAGGTCTACTAATTCTGCTGTAGCCCGAGCATTATTTGGATTGATATCCCTTGCTTCGGTAAGCGCCACTAGGGCCTTTTCAGGTTCACATAGAGCCCGCTCACAAAGACTCAAGTTTACCCAAGCCATTTCATCCACTCGACCGGTAGCCGTTATTGCGCGCAGTGTCGCGCGTGCAGCAGTAAAATCATCTAATGCATACAAAAGCGCGCCTTGGGTGGCTTGAAGGAGGGGGTGTTCGCTTAGGATGGCTGGTAGGTTTCTCAAGCTCTGTAGCGCCTCGAAACCACGACCAGCATCTAAAAGGGCATGGGCACGGTTGCTAATTAAATCTATATCTCGGGGCGCTATGGCTAAGGCTCGCTCGTATAGGCTCAACGCAGAGACAATGTGCCCTCGCATATGGAGTACAGCCCCAAGATTCATGAGCGGCTCGAGCGCCATCGGGGTAGCCTCTAGGGCAGCTCGAAGAGCGTATTCGGCCTGCAGCAAACGTCCTGCAGATAAATGTGCTTGGGTGCTGAGGTCAAGGCTCGGAACAGTGGGATTTAGCATTTCGCTTGGCATGATGGAAACAGAATTTGGAGAGTATTGTGATTGAACTATTTTACCTGATGCTATTTGTAGGTGGCGCATTAGTTGGGGGTACTTTGGGGCATTTTTTCGCACGACAACGATTACATACCCAAGAACAGCTTACCCATGCCTTTCGATCAATTTCTGCTGATGCTCTGCAAAGAAATAATCAGCAGTTTCTGGATTTGGCCCGCACCCAACTAGAGGGATTCCAAACTGCAGCTAAAACTGATCTTGAAGTACGTCAGAAAGAGATCGGCGAAACCTTAAATCCTATCCGTGAGTCTATGGCGAAAGTTGATATTCAAATTCAAGAGCTTGAAAAAGTGCGTGCTGGCGCTTATCAGTCTTTACAGCAACAACTAGAGCAGCTCATTAAAGAACAAAACCTATTGCGTGGCGAAACTAGTAATTTAGTGAGCGCACTGAGACAACCAACAGTACGTGGACGTTGGGGTGAAATTCAATTACGCCGGGTAGTTGAACTAGCCGGAATGCTAAATCACTGCGATTTCATTGAGCAGCATTCAGTTCAAACAGAAGAGGGTCGTTTGCGTCCTGATCTAATCGTGAAGCTACCTGGCGGCCGTAATGTAATTATTGACTCTAAAGTTCCTCTGGCTGCCTATTTGGCTGCGCTTGAAGCGCGCGATGATGTAACACGTGGAGCTCGTTTACAGGAGCATGCGCGTGCAGTACGAACCCATATTCAACAACTTTCTCGCAAAGGGTATGCAGAAGAGGTGCGAAAGAGCGCTGAGTTCGTCGTGCTATTTTTACCGGGCGAGGTATTCTTTAGTGCTGCTTTAGAGCAAGACCCGTCATTGATAGAAGCTGGAGTAGAGCAGGGCGTGATGATTGCAACACCCACTTCACTTATTGCGTTGCTGCGCGCAGTCGCTTTTGGCTGGCGCCAAGAGCAGATTGCACGTAATGCGGAAGATATTAGTGCCCTTGGAAAAGAAATATTTGATCGACTTGCTACTATGGCGGAGCATTGGAGCAAAGTTGGTTATAGTTTGAAGAGCGCAGTAGACGGTTATAATAAAGCTACAAGTTCATTAGAGAGCCGTGTGATGGTAACTGCGCGGCGTTTTCGAGAGCTGGATGCCGGACTTGATCCAGAGAAGCTGGCTGAGCTCGAATCTGTTGATGTGATGCCGAGGCAGTTGCAACATGAAGATTTGGCGCCAAATTCTTTGTCTCTACATAAAACGTAAAATATTAGGCTAAATTTGTTTTTGCGTGGATCTGAAGCAGTTCTGACAGCGCCGGCGTTATCTACAGATATCACTTGCATGTCACCAAATTCCTAGGGATAAATACCAGCTTATTAGCTTAAGAGTTGCGGGCCTTTCTGCCCTACGGCAGAGGCTGGCTCGCGAAAATCTAGAAAATAATCTTTATCTCGTTGATGTAGGGTCATAACTTCCTCTGCCGGATAGGTTGCCGTTTCAGGGTAGGTTGCTGGTAGCGTAAAGGCCTAGACCACGCCAGCATCCGTGGCATTGTAACCAGAGCGAAGGATTTGTTCTGCTGTTTCTGCCCCGTATTGATCGGGCGCAGCAGTGGCTTCTGAGCTTGCATATACTGATGCTAAGTCTAAAATTACGAAGATTAAGGTAAGAAGTCTAATAATGATTTTCATTGTGCTCAATTTTGGCATATTTCATTGCTTCTTTCGTACATGATTCAATACATGAACATTAATACTCATTCCGAACTTGTTATGCCTGAATTCACTTTTAAGGCCTTGCTCACTGGGGTGCTACTCGGTGTTATTTTTGGGTCAGCAAATGCATATTTAGGCTTGCGCGTTGGTATGACAATATCCGCCTCTATTCCTGCTGCAGTCATGACCGTTGCAGTTTTCAAATTTTTAAGTCGGCCTAGTACCATTTTGGAGGCAAACCTCTCTCAGACTGTTGCCTCGGCTTCTACAGCATTGGCGACCGGAACTCTTTTTACCATCCCTGCTTTATTTCTTTGGGGAGTAGTACCTCCTTATATTCAGATAGTCAGTTTATGCTTTTTAGGAGGGTTGCTTGGCCTTTGTGCCATGATTCCATTACGAAGATTACTGATTGTAAGTGCAGCAGCTGAATTGCCGTATCCTGAAGGGCGTGCTTGTGCAGAAGTCTTACAAGCAGCCGATCAAAAGTCAGCCTCTAGTCACTGGATATTTTGGGGAATGTTGCTCGGAGCTATCCTCAAGGTCAGTATTTCCCTACTATTTTTATGGCCTGATGAACTGCAGATCAGTCTACCTGTTTTGCCTAAGGCTGAGTTGGCTCTAGAATTAGCTCCAGCATTAATTGGTGTAGGATATATCTTAGGCTATCGACAAGCTGCAGTATGTGTAGCCGGGGCCCTACTATCAGCAGTAGTTTTAACGCCTTTGATTTCTATTATGGGGGCAGAATTACTTGCTCCACATTTACCTGAAACTGTCAAACTTATTAGTGACATGGATGCTGGAGAAATTTGGTCACGATATGTCCGCTATATTGGTGCGGGTGCGGTGGCTACAGCTGGTATTCTGACTGTGATTGGTACTACACCTTTAATATGGGAATCTTTTAGATCCGTTGCGAAGGGTATTCGTAGAGTTAGTAACGACATCACTCGGGATGATGTAGATAGCGCGCGTCGTGATCGAGACTTACCCAAGTCTTTTGTATTTGGCGGCATTGCATTTGTTATTCTAATTGCTGGCTTAGTACCAGGCGTCTTTGCGGGTGAAATGAATATAGTGCAGCGCGGAGTTCTAGCCGTAGGGGTTGGGTTTTTTGGTTTGTTATTTGTAAGTGTTGCAGCGCGTATTGTTGGTATTGTCGGTGTGTCATCACAGCCTACTTCCGGGATTGCCTTGGTGACATTGCTTGGCACCGCTTCTGTTTTTGCTGCTGCCGGTTGGGTCACTCCGGATTCACGCGCTGCAGTACTTACTGTTGGGACTATCGTGGCTATTGCAGCAAGCAAAGCGGGGGATATTGCGCAGGATTTGAAAACTGGGTTTTTACTTGGTGCGACACCCGCGCACCAACAACTTGGGCAGCTCATTGGGGCAGCTGCAGCTTGTTGGGCAGTTGCAGCTACTGTGTTATTACTTGGTAATGTGTATGGTTTTGGTTCACATGAAATACCTGCACCCCAAGCCACTTTAATGAAAACCATTGTGGAGGGGGTGCTATCCGGTGATTTACCTTGGGATTTAGTAGCCACGGGAGCAGGTTTGGCAATGACGGCTATGCTCTGTGGTGTTTCAGGTTTAGCTTTTGCGATTGGAGTCTATTTGCCCCTAGGTACTATGACTCCTTTATTCTTTGGGGGGTGCGTCCGCGCATGGATAGAGTGGCGCACTGGAGACAAAGAAAAAATCATTCAGCATAGTAACTCTGGTGTATTAGCTGCTGCAGGGTTAATTGCAGGTGAAGGTTTGGCAGGCGTTTTGATCGCAGGCTTAGTTACGGCAGAGATTGCTCCACGTGCCCTTACGCCCATTTTTGGCGCAGGTTTGGGTCAGTGTGCCGTAAGTGCATGTGTTCTAGGTGTTGGCCTGTTTCTTATGCGTGCAGGACGAAGCTTATAGAGACTTCATGTGGCACAGGTTGTATGCAGGCGGAAAATAACTTACTAACTTATCCATCCACTCAGGAATATTTCAAGAGCTATTCTGTAATTTTTAACCCTTTCGTAAATCTGTTATTTTCAGTGCGAGTGCTTGCACTTCAGTTTCGTGCTCTGTTTCACGCCATGTTTCTTTTAGTGCTGCGTTGTACCAAGATTTCATGGCAGGTAATCCGAGCATATGCGCAACATATTTCTGGGCAATATTTGACAGTGGTAAACCATAGGTTTGAAATCTAAAGATTACCGGTGCAAAGAAAGCATCGACAGCAGTGAAGGCACTTCCTGCGAGGTATGGTCCACCAAAAAGAGTGTGACCTTCGTGCCAAAGGTTTTCTATACGTTCTATATCCCTGTGCAGGGCTTTAGGAGTGTTTCGCAGTTGTACCCGTAGACCGCAACTCATGGGGCAGTGATTGCGTAATACTGAAAAACCAGAGTGCATCTCGGCGCTCGCACAGCGAGCCCAGGCACGAGCTTCGAGGGTAGCCGGCCAGACTAAAGGGTGGCTTTCAGCTAGATATTCTGTGATCGCTAAAGAGTCCCATAGGCGTAACTGGCCATCGTGTAAGCATGGCACCTTTCCGCTGGGTGAGAAGTTAACAAAGGTGCTCGTGCTACCAACACCGTCAAACTGTTCCAGATGTTCCTCGAAAGGTATCTCAAGCGTTTGCATTAGTACCCACACTCGTAAAGACCAAGAAGAGTAGTTCTTATTTGCAATCCATAATGAGTACATAGCTACACTTTATTATTTAATAGGCTTACGAAACTTTAACGTAAAGCGATCGCTGTACCCTTTAAGAGATTCGACTTGGCTATCAAAGCGCAAATCATCATCGGGACGATAATGCAAATTACTGTAGCCGGAGAACTCAAATCCCGCATCGAGCAACTCTTTAATTACTACAATAGGATCCATGCGTCTCCAAATTGCAATATTTGTTGGTTCATTATGACGACGAGTATGATCTATAATTCCGTATATCCCACCAGGCTTTAATGCATTGAATACTGCTTTATTCACCAGTGTGCGTGATGCTGGTGTCATGTTGTGATAATTACGAAACGTTAAAACCATATCGATGTTCTTGACGTTAAAATCTACGACGTCAATTTGAAATGAGCCAATTTGTCCTGAGGGACTCATTGATCCTTTATCATTAATAATTTCTACTTTATCTAGTGCCCATTCTTTAAGCCTGGGCTCCAAGCGACTTGCATTCATAGCTAAATAGAGCTTGCCTTTCTCTGCGAGCGTTAAACCTAAAACTTTGGTATACCAGCCTGCGCCCGGCATAATTTCTATCACGTTCATATTGGGCTGCAAACCGAAGAACTCTAGCGTCTGAATAGGCTTTCGCTCTTTAGCATCTCGAGAGCGTTCTTCCGGAGTTCTGATCTCACTTGCCAAAGATTTTTCTATTAGCTGTGCAATTTCGCTCTTTGGGGCAGGCGGTGGCATCTGCGCGAAACTGACAGCGCTGAGTAGAGATAGCGTAATTAGTTTGATCAGGCGCATTAGGTTTTGGTTTAGCATGGTGAAATCGCTCTAGTTGTGTTTAAGACTGGATATAGTGTCATCTATTTTTAAAGGGTACAGTTTATTACTTTAAAGGCAAGGGGGACTAAGCAGATGCAGTCTTTGACTATATTAATTACTGGCGCATCTTCGGGTATCGGCGCTGAATTGGCGCGTCAGTACGCTGCACGCGGCGCTTATGTGGCCTTAGTGGCTAGGAGAGTGGATTTACTGGAAACTTTAGCTGCGGAACTACGTGCGCACGGTGGGCAAGTCAGTATCCACGCGGGCGATGTCACGCGGTCTGGGGATATTGCTGCGGTGGTTAGCGCCCTACAGGACATCGGACGGTCGTTAGATATAGTAATCGCCAATGCCGGCTTTGGGGTAGCCGGATCCCTACAGCGTTTGAGTATTCAAGACTATCAACGCCAATTTGAGACCAATGTATTTGGTGTGCTCAGAACAGTCTATGAGACATTAGGTGCTTTGCGCGCCTCTCGAGGTCGTTTAGTTTTGATGGGTAGCGTTGCGGGTCATTTGGCTACGCCCGGCGCTTCGGCTTATGCCGCGAGTAAATTTGCGGTACGCGCATTATCGGAGTCTTTGCGTGGTGACCTGCGCGCTGAGGGCATTGGCATTACTTTAATCTCGCCCGGTTTTGTAGACTCAGATATTCGGCGTATTGATAATCAAGGCGTTTTACTCGCTAGCGTTCCAGATCCGGTGCCCTCTTGGTTGCGCGTGACAACCCCTCGCGCAGTACGCGCTATGATCAAAGGAATTACACAAGAAAAATCAGAGATTGTGATCACTGGGCATGGTAAATTGATCGTATTTTTTGCGCGATATTTTCCGCGTACTGTGCGTGCTTTAGTATTGCGTAGTTACCATGCTCGCCCAGAGCCAACAGCAGAAATTTAAGTAGGCTACGTATCATGACTTTCCACAGTTTATTTCCTACCTTACTCTATTCAGCGTCGCTGCAAAGCGGTGACGTAGCAGGCTTGAATAAAAAATTATTACGTGAATGTATCCAGTTGCGCAGCGATGATGTAGCTGGGCGGCGTTGGTCTGCTAAACATTATTTAGGCGGCTACACATCCTATGGTTCGCAATGCCAATTGCAACGTATTTCTCCCACGTTCGCGTTATTAGAGAAGCGTTTGCAACGTCATGTACGTGCATTTGCGCGCACTTTGGAATTTGATCTTGTAGGGCGAGAATTAGTAATGACCGATTGTTGGGTAAACATCATGCCGCGTGGTGTTGTGCATAGCATGCACCTCCATCCACTATCAACATTCAGTGGCACGTACTATGTGCGCACGCCCTCTGGTGTACCTGGACTTAAACTTGAAGACCCGCGACTTGATCGATTTATGGCTGCGCCACCGAAGCGTGTACAGGCACCAGCGAGCGCTCGTCCTTGGTTTATTTTGCCTGTACGTGCTGGACAAGTAGCTCTATTTGAGAGTTGGCTACGTCACGAAGTCCCACCCAATCCAGTTGTTGCTGAGCGTGTGAGCATTTCTTTTAACTTCAGTTGGTTTTGATCTACTGGTAAAGTTGTGTGAGGTATTTTGCTGGCAGCGAGCTTCTCTTCAAAGGTGTAGCTTAGCATTGCAGAGATAGCAGTCGGCCAAAGACCCCCAATTTTTAAGAGTTCTGTAACTTTTTTATCGACAGAGCATGCATCAATTGCCGCATCGCCTAATATAATGGCGCTCGAGCGCCGGTCAAACCATGGGTAGAATAATTGCATATCACGAACGATGGCCCAAGCAGTGACTAAATGACTACCATCCCAGCGGGGTTCGATCGAAGGTGCGTAATTTTCTTGCCACAGTTTTCGAGTAGCATTATCAAGTTTCGGGACACCGGCTGACCAAAGATATTGTGCGCGTCCATAAGATAACTGCGCAAGTTCAAGACCTACCATAGCGCCCATTTCAAAACCAAATATTTCAAATTCAGTTATTTTAAGGCTATCAATCAGGGGGATGATTTGAGCAGCTAGAGACTCAATAGTTAAATGTTTATTTGTTATCAAGTGTCGCGACTCACCAAAGCCTGGCAAATCTATGGCAATTATCGGCCTTTGACCAACTAAGGGCGTCAACCAGTCGTGTAAACTTGCTGAAGAACCTGATGCCCCGTGTATAGCTAGGATAACGCGACCAGGACCGCTGTAATTCACACGAGCATGTAATTGGCCGTTGGGTACGGCAAGAAATTTGCGCTCAAGTTTATTTTTCACCTCAGAACGTAAGCTAGATTGATTGCTAATTTTGACTGATGCGGTCTGAGTCAAATAATGTTGTAACAAATATTCTTCATTCACGCGCTGGCGCTCTTCTACTGAGGGGCCGGCATGTAGAATCGTGAAGTTTTTTGGTAGGCCGCGAGTAATGAGTTCATCAACTTCAGATAAATCTGGTTTGCCTTCCCAGCGCATTAAAGTGGCGGGTACTTTTACCCGACTAATCAAATCATGTTTGGCGGTATAGAACGCGGGGCGGTACGCTGCTGCATATCGATCTCCAACACGCAGATAGTCTAGCATTTTCGCGTGTATTTCCTGCGGCGAGGGCACGTTGATTGACAAACGATGTGCCGCGTCAGTTTTTTGCCAAGGCGAGAATAAAGATAGTGAACGTACCATGTCCCAATGCGTCAGCAGATGGCCGCCATCGCGGCGCGGTGTGACATTTGGAAAATAATCTGCAAGCATTAAATCAAGATCTGCATCTTCTTTGTGTCCTGCCGTATCGAGCATGCACAACGCAACTCGTTCAGGATAGGCATGTGCAAAGAGCTGTGCAATTTCTGCCCCTGTTGCATTACCATAGATCGCAATACTTTGTAGTCCTAGTTCATCGAGAAAATCTTTTAAGATCGGTAAATAATCAACTAATTCAGGTTGAGTTGGATTGCCTGGGAGCGGATCTGAGAGGCCATAACCTGGGGTATCAAGCGCTATGACTGTAAATTTGCGCGAGAGGCGTTCAGCCATTGGCAAAGAAAAAGTGCTTGATTGCGGTGAGGGGTGTAGCAGTAGAACTGGCGGACCGTGCCCTCCACATCGGTAGTGAAGCTGTTGCCCGTTGGGCAGCGTGACGTAATGTTGTTGGAGGGTAGTTGGGGACATTACGGCATCCTAAGTTATTGGGATCATTGCGTTGGTATGTGTGTTTGCTTGCATATTCATCTGTTATCAGAGATGATTTGTCAATCATCGCTTTTCAATTGAAAGGTTAAGTTTTTTTTATTTTCGTCGGGTTAAGAAAAATGATACAAATTAAAAAATTAATGCTGTTTATTACTGCCTTAGCTACAACCACAGTTTTTGCTGCCGAACAGAAGACCGGTCTCGGCGGCCTTGAAGAAATTACAGTCACCGCGCAACGTCGAGAACAAAGCTTGCAGGATGTGCCTATTGCAGTTACAGCCTTTACCGCTGAGCAACTCGCCCAGCGTCAAATATTTGATACTTATGATTTGGTACGTAATATACCAAACCTTACTGGTAACGCTAACGTTGGTGTGGGGACATCAAGCTCGTTGTTTATCCGTGGTCTTGGTAATGGGGAGTCTATAGCGACGTTTGATTTGCCCGTCGGCACTTATGTCGATGATGTCTATATTTCTAGACAGAATCATAATAATTTTAGTCTCTTTGATGTTGATCGTATCGAGGTGCTACGGGGCCCACAAGGCACGCTTTTTGGTCGTAATACGACCGGCGGCGCTATCAATATCACCATGAAAAAACCTTCTGTTAAGGGCGGCGGTTACTTTGAGGCTGGTGCCGGTCGTTTTGGTCTAGTTACCATGCGAGGGTCGGTAGATTTACCTTTGAGTGATAACCTTCTCACTAAATTCTCAATATATAAAATTAAAGATGATGGTTACGCCACGCAGCTCTCTACGGGTATTAAATTTAATGATCGTGATGCTACCGGTGTTCGCGCTGACCTGCGTTTTTTGCCAAGCGATGTCTTAACTATTGATTTAGTCTCTGAATATGTCACAGACCAAGACACAAATTTTCTCAATTTGCTTGATGTCAATGGCAATCGCGTTATAAACAATAAACTGCAGCAGTACACATTAGTGGGTACTTTTGTCGGTGCTAAAGCAAGTTTTGAGCCAGGTAACGTAGCTAAGACGCATGCAAATACGCTTAATGTAAATTGGGATTTAAGCGAAACACTCAGCTTAAGCTCTATCACCGGCTACCGTCGTACAGCGCATAATTTTTTGGTGGATTCGGGAGGTGATTTACCCCGCGTAAGTACTACGCGTGGTTTTACGCCGCTCGATAATGCGGGGGATCATAAGCAGGTTTCACAAGAGTTCAAGCTTAACGGTAGCGCTGCGGGTGACGCTGTGACATGGGTCGCTGGTGTGTATTACATGAAAGAGGACAACGTCACTGACTTCGCCAACGCAAGTACAAGTACCGTCACGGGAGTATTTTCTGTGACTGCTGATCGCACTATGAAAAATGGCTTGAAGGCTTATGCCGTGTATGCCCAAGCAGATTACAAATTGACAGATCGTTTGACGACCACCGTTGGCGTGCGTTACACCGACGAGAAGAAAAATTTTGCAATTGAACGTAACCCCGGTGCGCAGGGTGTGTTGCTTTCAACCGCATTAATTTCTGCCGCGGGCATTCCGCTAGAGCTGCAGCAAAAATTGGTTACGCCTCGTTTTGCGCTGCAGTACGACATCAGTAATGATGTCATGGTGTTTGCTTCGGCGACACGTGGTTTTAAATCAGGTGGCTGGCCTGCGCGTGCTACGGCCAATAATGCCTTTATCCCGTTCCTACCAGAGAAAGTTTGGTCTTATGAAATTGGCACTCGTGCTGATTTGTTCGATAACCGGTTACGTTTGAACCTCACGGCCTTTCATGCCATTACTGATGACGTGCAGATTCCTGCCCGTATTGATGTTAACGGTTTGCAGATCTCCACGACCACAAACCCTGCTGATTTGCGCAACTCTGGCCTTGAGCTAGATGCGACTTGGATTCCTATTGAGGGCTTGAACATTACTGCAGGCGTGGGCATGCAAGACGCTAAGTACATCAATATCAGTAAGCGGGTGCTGGACCAGGCCGCCGCTTGTAAAAGCTCCCCTACGGCGCTCTATCAAGGCGTCGCTGCTTGCGCAGCCAACTTTGTGGATATGTTCGGCAATATTGCTGTGCCTGTCCGCTCGCCGGATTACACCCTCAGCCTCTCGGCTAGCTACAAACTGACCTTGGGCAATGTGGTTCTGACGCCAAACGTGGGCTTGAACAAGAGCGACGCCTATGCTATCGGCACTACCGGTACACCTCAGAGCACAAATGGTACTTGGTCTCCCACTCAGAGCTACATCAATGGCGGCGTGATGCTGGAGTTGGCAGATGCTCCCGGATTTTCACTCACAGTGGATTGCCGAAATTGCCAGGATAAGGCTTATCCGACCTCAGCCCTCGGAGTGTTCCAATTTCTGGATCGTCCAGGTAGCTGGAGTGCTCGTATGCGCTATCGCTTCTAACGGGTTTACATTGACAGGCCGCGGCAGGCTACCTAAACTCCGCGGCCTTTCTCGGGTTGCTCATTTTGGTGGGTTCCCGATAAACAGCAGCCTTCAAAACACTGCCTCGCCTCCTAATTCAAAGAGGGCAGGATAATTTGTCTTGAGGGATGCCCGCCGCAGTCGCTCGTTAAGCTGTCGGTCGTTGGTCCGAGTTCTCTCGTGGTGCCTCTAAAAACGGGGTTGGCACGGGATGTTTTTGTGGACACATACGAACGATATCTCCTGTGCGGCTGTTTTGAGTTTTATTTAACGCCCAAGATTTGGAGATTGCATGGCCACCACAGGTCAGCTGATTCGTAACCCGCGCCGGACTCTTGCCGAAAAGACTAAGGTTCCTGCGCTTGGCTCCGCCCCGCAAAAGCGTGGCGTGTGCACCCGCGTTTACACCACTACCCCTAAGAAGCCTAACTCGGCGCTGCGTAAAGTTTGTCGCGTGCGCTTGGTCAACGGCTTCGAAGTTACTTCCTATATAGGTGGCGAGGGTCACAACCTGCAAGAGCATAGTGTTGTGCTCATTCGTGGTGGTCGCGTTAAAGATTTGCCCGGTGTGCGTTATCACACCGTGCGCGGGACTCTAGATTGTTCGGGCGTTAGCGACCGTCGTCAGAGCCGTTCAAAATATGGCGCTAAGCGTCCTAAGAAGAAGTAGGAGAGCAAACCGTGTCACGTCGTGCCCAAGCACCAGTCCGTCATATCCTGCCGGATCCTAAGTTCAACAACGATATGCTTGCTAAATTCATGAACGTAGTCATGAAAAGTGGCAAGAAAGCAGCTGCTGAACGCATCATTTACGGCGCTATCGATCGTATTGCTGAGAAAACTGGCAAACAGGGCGATGAAGCCATGGCGCTACTTTCCCAGGCGCTCGATAACGTCAAGCCTGCGGTCGAAGTTAAGTCACGGCGCGTTGGTGGTGCCACCTATCAGGTGCCTATTGAAGTTCGCTCCACCCGTCGTCAAACGCTCGCAATGCGTTGGGTCATCGAAGCTGCGCGTGCGCGTAGTGAAAAATCAATGTCATTTCGGTTAGCACATGAATTGATGGAAGCCGCAGAAAATCGTGGCGCTGCAGTGCGTAAGCGCGAAGATACACATCGTATGGCAGAGGCCAACAAAGCCTTCGCGCACTACCGCTGGTAATTTACGGTGGCTCGCAGCACAGCTATCGAGCGTTATCGAAATATTGGTATTTCGGCTCATATCGATGCTGGCAAGACGACAACCACAGAACGCGTGTTGTTTTATACCGGCGTTTCTCACAAAATTGGTGAAGTCCATGATGGCGCAGCAATCATGGACTATATGGAGCAGGAGCAGGAGCGCGGTATTACGATCACCTCTGCCGCCACCACTTGCTTTTGGACAGGCATGGATAAAACCTTACCTGAACATCGCATTAATATTATCGATACGCCAGGGCACGTAGATTTTACAATTGAAGTGGAACGCTCCCTGCGTGTGCTTGATTCAGCTGTGGCCTTGTTTTGTGCAGTTTCAGGTGTGCAACCGCAATCAGAGACTGTATGGCGCCAGATGAATCGTTACAGCGTGCCAAGAATTGCTTTTGTTAATAAAATGGATCGCGCCGGTGCAGATTTTCTGCGTTGTGTAGAGCAAATTAAAACTCGTTTGCTTGGTAACCCGGTGCCTATTCAATTGCCGATTGGTGCTGAAGAGGATTTCGAAGGCATTATCGACTTGGTGCGCATGAAATCTATTTTCTGGGATATGGAAACCCAAGGGATGAAGTTTGAATACCGTGATATCCCCGCAGATATGCTCGAAGAGGCTTGTGCCTACCGCACTCTTATGGTTGAAGCAGCGGCTGAGGCTAATGAAACGTTGACCAATAAATATCTCGAAGGTGGCGAATTAACCATTCAAGAAATTAACCAAGGTCTGCGCGAGCGTGCGTTGCGTAACGAGATAGTGATTTGCATGTGTGGTTCTGCCTTTAAAAATAAAGGCGTGCAGGCCATGTTAGATGCTGTGGTTGAGTACATGCCATCTCCGTTGCAAATGCCGCCAGTTAAAGGCTTGGATGATGCAGGAGGTCCAGCATTTCGTACCGCATCAGACGATGAGCCATTCGCAGCACTCGCTTTCAAAATATTGAATGATCCATTTGTTGGTAATCTCACTTTCTTCCGTGTGTATTCAGGCGTCTTGAATTCAGGTGACACCGTTTATGTGCCAACTAAGTCTCGTTCTGAGCGCATTGGCCGTTTGCTACAAATGCACGCCTCTGAGCGTACTGAAATAAAAGAAGTCCGCGCCGGGGATATTGCTGCGGCTGTAGGCCTCAAAGATGTTATCACTGGGGATACCCTGTGCTCGGAAGACACGGTGATCACACTTGAGAAGATGGTATTTCCCGTGCCGGTAATTTCCGTTGCGGTAGAACCAAAAACCAAAGCAGACCAAGAGAAAATGGGGTTAGCCCTGCAGCGCTTGGCCAAAGAAGATCCTTCGTTCCGAGTCCATACTGATCAAGAATCTGGCCAGACAATTATCTCGGGTATGGGTGAGTTGCACCTTGAGATTATTGTTGATCGTATGCGTCGAGAATTTAAAGTAGAGGCGAATGTCGGCAAGCCACAAGTGGCCTATCGAGAAACTATTCGTGCCACTGTAGAGTCTGAAGGCAAGTTTGTGCGTCAATCTGGTGGTCGGGGTCAGTACGGACATATCTGGCTTAAGCTTGAACCCAATGAGCAGGGCAAGGGCTATGAATTTATTAATGGCATAGTTGGTGGATCAGTACCCCGCGAATATATTCCTGCGGTGGACAAAGGAATTAAAGAAGCTGTCGATACAGGCGTGATTGCTGGTTATCCCGTAGTAGATATCAAAGTGACCGCTTTCGATGGGTCCTATCATGATGTCGATTCAAACGAAATGGCATTCAAGATTGCCGGTTCGATAGGCTTTAAAGATGGTTTTCGACGTGCAAAGCCTGTGATCTTAGAGCCCATCATGAAAGTTGAGGTAGTCACGCCTGAGGACTATTCGGGCGATGTCATTGGTGATCTCAATCGTCGTCGCGGTCAGATTACCGGCATGGATGATTCACCTTCTGGCAAGGCAATCCTCGCTGAGGTTCCCCTCTCAGAGATGTTTGGTTATGCAACCACCGTACGCTCCATGAGCCAGGGTCGTGCAACCTTCACAATGGAATTTGAGAAGTACATGGAAGTTCCGGCTAACGTCGCGGAAACCATCATTAAGCAGTAACCGTTTTTTCCAGGAGATCCTGTCGTGTCAAAAGAAAAGTTCGAACGCAAGAAGCCGCACGTAAACGTCGGAACGATTGGTCACGTTGACCATGGTAAGACGACCTTGACCGCAGCCCTCACGAAAGTGATGGCAGAGACCTACGGTGGTACGT
>SHZO01000080.1 GCA_009692285.1 Gammaproteobacteria bacterium
GGCACAGAGCGTTTATTTCGTGCTGCTGTGGAATGCACCTTCAGTGAATTTCTGGATATTCCCCTAGTGTAACTATCGTACACAAAGGGAATATCCAGAAATTCACTGAAGGTGCATTCCGTAACTGGTCCTATGCCTTAGCAGAGCGTGACTTTCCCGGTAAGGTCTACACTTGGGAGCAATGGGAACGCACCAAAGCAGTAAAGGGGGAGAAAGCTGCTAATGCCGAACAAGATGCTGCCAAAGCATCTGGAAAAGTAATTATTAAAGATGCCATTGCCGACATTACTTTACAGCAGGTCCTCACACGACCTGAAGAGTTTGATGTACTAGCAACCTGCAATCTAAATGGTGACTACCTCTCTGATGCCCTTGCAGCACAGGTTGGCGGTATTGGTATTGCGCCAGGTGCAAACATTAACTACCTTACGGGTCATGCAGTCTTTGAAGCGACTCATGGCACCGCACCAAAATATGCCAACCTAGACAAAGTGAATCCAGGCTCAGTAATTCTCTCTGGGGAGATGATGCTTCGCTATATGGGTTGGACAGAAGCGGCAGATGCAATTATAAAAGCGATGGATCTAACAATTGCACAAAAAATAGTGACATATGATTTTGCTCGGCAGATGGAAGGCGCTACTGAAGTGAAGTGCAGCGAATTTGGCGACGCTCTCATTCGAAACATTTGACTTAAAAACTTAGAACCAGATAGCCGCTGATGTTGTACAAGAGCATCAGCGGCACGATTCAAAGTTAGCAGTGCTTGAGCGCCTGAGACAGATCTTCAAACAAATCCTGAACATCCTCAAGACCAATAGATAATCGCACGATTCCGGCACTTATATCAGACCACAATAGCTGCTCAGTTGAAAAACCAGTAGATTTGATTAACTGTGGCGCGAAAACTAATGATTCTGTTGATCCTAAACTTGCAGCCTTAGCAAATAAATTCAAGCTTTCTGCAAAGCGACGACCAGCCTCTGCGCCCCCTTTAATATCAAAAGTGACGACCGTACCGAACTCGCTCATCTGAGCCTTTGCCAATGTGTAAAAGCGACTAGAAGATAAGCCAGGGTAACGCACATTCTCACAGGCTGGATGTGCCGCAAGCATTTCAGCTACTGCTTGCGCACTAATACACTGCGCTCGATAGCGCACAAAATAAGTTTTCAAGCCACGCATCAGTAAAAAAGCAGCATGCGGATCTATTGCTGCCCCTAACATACGGAACTGCGCTGAAATAGTTTGCATAACAGATTTATTACCCATTACCGCCCCACCCATCACATCGCCTGTACCTGCTGCGTATTTAGTAAGACTATGAATAAAGACATCTATATCAAATTGTCCATGCTGGTGAAATCCAGCAAAAGTATTATCCAACACTGTGAGGGCACCATACTTTTTAGCTAAAGCTGTGATAGCAGGTATATCAGCAATTTTCGTCACTGGATTAGTTGGACTTTCAAAAATTAAAAGACGCGTTGGCGTATCTTTGAGTACGCACTCAAGCCGGGATAAATCCTCTATAGACAGCATAGTAGATCGGACACCAAAACGACCTAGCAATGACTTAATTATTTCGCGGGTAGGCGAATAAGATTCTATAAAAAAAATAATGTGATCATCAGAGCGCGTTAGAGCTATTAAAGTCTGTGCAATGGCATTAACGCCAGAGGCGCAGACAACGCACTCATCGCGTTGTTGCAATTCTGCTAAAAGCATTTCTAATTGGCGTACTGTAGGATTACTTACCCGCGAATAAAAATAACCCTCACGCTCACCACGAATGCCACGCAATGTCTCATCAACAGTTTCGTATTCCCACTTAACGTTCTGGTAAATTGGAAATGTAAGGGGATGATTGTCAGGGGGCAAAGGTACATCAGGGGGATGATTGACACGAGTCTCTTTTTTCATAATTCATTGTAGTCCCTGCTGCAATCAGAGCGGTGCCCAGAACGCCTGCTTTACCACCGATCGCCGCAGGGAGGATAACGGAAGGAGAGCACCCACTGACTCGCATGCTCAATTACCGAGCCCCCTACAATGATTAACTCAGGCCATAAAATTGAATGTAGGACTGCAAGGTAGGTATTAAGCCTAAGCGCCCACTCGGACAAATCCAAATTTAGTTCATGGCGCGTACGAGCCGAAGCCTAAACTTCACCATCGGTTTGACTAGTGCCAGGAAGTCTCAGTTTACCTAATCCTGTATTTGGCCAAAGATGGCCATCAACAAAAAGGGCGGAACCTATACCTGTGCCAAAAGTTAGCACTATCACTTTTGTGTAGGCGCCGCGTCCCGAACCGAAGTACATCTCAGCAGTGCCAGCAGCATCCGCATCATTCATAAAAAGCACTTCACGACCAGTTTATTTCTCTAGAAGAACACCTGGAAATAGACCTAACCAACTCTGATCAATATTAGTAGCGGTACAAACTTGACCGTTTATTACAACCGAAGGAAAACCTACACCCACCGGACCACTGGTTATTCCCCACTAGCTACTCTGGAAAAGTATTTCAAAAACCTGTTCCGGCCGAGCTTTCTTTGGCATCGGCACAGATTGAATATGACTCACCACAGAACCATACTGCATATCAATAGCAGCTAAACGAATAGTAGAACCACCAATATCTACACCAAGTCTGCGCAAAGTCACAACTCTTCTGAGCGCACCATTAGTGCTTCAGCAACACGGCGCTGCTCTATACGCTTAATATAGTAAGTAGATAAGACCACGCAAAGTGCAACGATGAGCAGCATCACACTAGCTAAAGCATTGATATCAGGACTCACCCCAAGTCTCACCTTAGAATAAACTATCATTGGCAAAGTAGTAGAGCCTGGGCCAGAGACAAACTGCGAAATAACCACGTCATCCCAAGATAAGGTAAACGCCAGCAACCAACCAGAAAGTACTGCCGGGAAAATAATTGGTAAAGTAATACGCCAAAATACTGTAACCGGACGCGCACCTAGATCTAGCGCAACTTCTTCTAAGGAACAATCAAAACTAGCTAATCGTGATTGCACCACCACCGTAACGTACGCCATAGAAAAAGTAATATGGGCAAAAATAATAGTGAGAATACCGCGTCCTTCAGGCCACCCTGTCAACTGCTCTAGCGCTACGAATAACAACAACATAGACAAGCCCGTGATTACCTCGGGCATCACCAAAGGAGCAGTAATCATAACGGAAAGTAAAGCTCGTCCACGAAACTTACCAAAACGAGCCAAGGATAATCCGGCTAAAGTCCCCAGTACTACAGCCCCACTAGCACTTAAGGCAGCAATTTTAATTGAGAGCCAAGCTGCGCCCAAGATTGCTTCATTTTTGAAAAGTACGACGTACCACTTCAAGGTTGGCGAATTAACCGCATCCCACACTGTCACCAAGCGCGAGTTGTTAAAAGAGAAAAAAATCATGGAGACTATTGGTGCGTATAAAAATACAAAACCAAGCATCAGGACAGAGTTCCTAAAAAGACCGCGCACTCTCATAAGGCCGCCTCTGTCTCTCGATCCTGATAATATTGAAATATCTTTATTGGTGCCAACAAAAATAAAAGCAAAGCAATAGCTACTGCACTCGCAACAGGCCAATCTCGGTTTGAAAAAAATTCGTTCGTTAGAACTGTCCCAATCATTAGTTGATCAGAACGCCCAAGTAAAGAAGGAATCACAAACTCTCCAACTGCAGGAATAAAAACCAAAAGTGAACCTGCTACAATTCCAGAGATAGAAAGTGGCAGTGTAATCTTAAAAAATGCTGTGATTGGATGCGCGCCTAAATCATCAGCCGCTTCCAACAAGCTAAGATCATGCTTCTCAAGATTAGAATACAAAGGTAAAATCATAAATGGTAGGTAGGAATATACAATACCTACATACACAGCAAAATCAGTATAAAGCAAGGTAAGGGGCTCATCTATTAAGCGAAGATTAAGTAAGAAATTATTAATCAAGCCATCAGTCTTAAGCAATCCTACCCACGCATAGACTCGTAATAAAAAAGAAGTCCAAAATGGCAGTATAATTAGCATTAAATATAAATTACGCCGCACTGGGTCAGCACGAGAAATGGCATATGCCATCGGATACCCAAGTAACAAACACCAAAAAGTTGAAACTGCAGCTACTTTTATAGAGTAAAAAAATGTATTAATATATAAGGCATCACTAAATAAAAATAAATAATTATTAAAGCTGAGTGTTAAAACAAAATTTTTAGTAGAAGAAACCCATTCAAATAAAGGTGCAACTGGCGGTATAGCGAGTCGCGCTTCTGAAAAAGAAATCTTAAAAACAATCAAGAATGGTATAATAAAAAATAAAAGAAGCCAAATAAATGGCCAGGCAATAACAATTCTTCTGCCATTCACTGTGAGAGGACCACTGGACTGGACGACTGCCAAGATAAATAAACAGACTCCTCCCATGATATCCGCTCATCTACCTGACGCTCGATATTTGGAATAGTAACCCGCACCATCTTACCCGAAGGAATTTGCACTAAATACATAGATATATCACCCATGTAAGCAATTTCCTTAACAATGCCTTGAGTGAAGTTCTCTTTCTGCATTGGCGCTGTGCGCGTCATATCTATCTTTTCAGGTCGAATAGCCACATTTAACCCTACATCTGGGGCAGAGCTAATACCATGACTGACAAAAACGTTAACATCTAATTCTGGACATGCAATGCGCACATACCCAGGCTCGTCTTCAATAAGCTTACCTTTGAACATATTTACGGAGCCAATAAAGTCTGCAACAAAGCATGAATTGGGGTACTCATAGATTTCAGTTGGAGTACCTACTTGTACTATTCGCCCTTTATTCATCACTCCAATACGACTACCAAGTGTCATCGCTTCTTCTTGGTCGTGAGTGACAACAATGAAAGTGACGCCCAACTGTTCTTGCAAATTAATTAACTCAAATTGGGTATGTTCACGCAGCTTCCTATCTAGCGCAGCCAGGGGCTCATCAAGTAACAGTAATTTTGGTTTTTTAACTAAAGATCGCGCCAATGCGACCCTCTGACGCTGGCCACCGGATAGTTGATGAGGTTTGCGTCTGGTGAACTCACTTAGCTTGACGATATCGAGCATCTCCGCTACCCGACGCTGTACTTCGTTGCGAGCTATGCCTTCTTGCTCTAAACCAAAGGCGATATTTTTTTCAACCGACATATGAGGAAAGAGCGCATAGGACTGGAACATCATATTCACAGGACGCTTGAATGGTGGCGTATCGGTCATATCTTGGCCATCAATTAAAATACGCCCTACTGAAGGAGTTTCAAAGCCTGCTAATATACGCAGTAGAGTAGTCTTACCGCAGCCTGAGCCCCCGAGCAAACAAAAGATCTCGCCTTTATAAATACTTAAAGAAACATTATCGACAGCAGAAAAGCTGCCGAATTGCTTGCTCACACCCTCAATACGAACGTATTCGGTTTTTAGATTACTCTGGCGTGAAGACACTTATTGACCTGTCTTAATACGTGTCCACGCACGTGTCAGCAAACGATCAAATTTTTGAGATTTTGGTAAATCGACTACTAACTTAGGCATGTCTTCAGGCAAGGGATAGATATTTGGATTAGACAGTATCTCGGCATTAATTAGTTTTTTTGAAGCAAAATTACTATTTGCATAATTTACGACATTTGTGTTACGTGCCGCAATTTCAGGGCGCATTAAAAAATTGATGAATAAATGTGCGTTTTTTATATGCTTCGCATCTTTAGGAACAGCTAGCATATCAAAGAACATTACCGCCCCTTCACGCGGAATACTATATCTGATTTGTACATTTTTTTTAGCTTCATCAGCACGTGTCCGCGCTTGCAATACATCGCCTGACCAACCTAGAGTCAAACATACCTCGCCATTAGCTAAATCTGAGATATACCGCGAAGAGTTAAAATAACGCACATAGGGACGAATCGCTGTCAGCACTTTTTCAGCAGCGGCGAGATCCTCTGGGTCTTCACTATTCGGGTTCTTACCTAAATAAATTAACACCGTCCCCAAAACTTCCGAGGGTGCATCTAAAATTGTTACGCCACAATCTTTAAATTTTGAGACTATTCGTGGATCGTAAAACATAGAAAAACTATTGACTGGCGCATTAGGCATGCGAGCATTTATTTTATCAACGTTATAAGCTACCCCAGATGTACCCCATAGGTAATTTACTGAATGCGCATTACCTTTATCAAACAGAGCGAGCCGCGCAGTAATATCTGGATCTTGATTCTTAAGATTTGGTAACAAAGATCTATCAAGGACAGCAAAAACGCCGGAATCAATCTGTCTTTTTAAAAAAGATGCTGAAGGTACAACGATATCGTAGCCAGTGCTACCCGAAAGTAATTTAGTCTCAACTAATTCATTTGAATCGAATACGTCATAGCGTACTTCGATACCGGTCTCCTTCGTAAACTCGGGGACCACAGTGGGATCAATATAATCTGACCAGTTATAAACGTTGAGAAGTTTTTCATCATCGGTGACATTAGCTGCGAGGCTTTGTGGCCCGTTCACTGGCGCAGGTGGGGCCTTCGCACCACAACCAGTCAGCAGGATAACAACGCTTAGAACAAGTAGTGTAGGACTAACTAAAGTCTTCATGTTAATGGTCTCCCTGAGAATGCTGCTAACTATATAACGCAGCACAGGGACATGGGAAAGCTTAAGCTAAAAATAGACTATTTTAAATACGCCCCTCATGGAGTAATTCGGCTCGTAATTCATCCAGTG
>SHZO01000081.1 GCA_009692285.1 Gammaproteobacteria bacterium
TCTCGCAAGCAAATCTAGGCTTACAATGAGCGCTACTCTATGACAACTTCAGTCAGCACACCCCGTCTGCGCATCACCCTGCTGTGGTACCTCGCGCTGCTAATTATTAGCATCTTCACTCACCCAGCACCCATGAATCCACTAATAAGTACAGCGGTGGATACACTCGCACTCTTGGCAGTAATAGGCGCCTGCTTAGGGAGAATTTGGTGTTCAATTTTTATAGCGGGACGCAAAGATACTGAGTTAGTGACCGATGGGCCTTACGCGCTGTGCAGACACCCGCTCTACAGCCTCTCGATTCTCGGTGGCGTAGGGTTAGGTTGCGCAACGCATTCGATAGTTTTAACAACTTTAACTCTTGTGATATTGCTACCACTTTTTAAGCAAGCAATAATTACCGAAGAAAAATATCTTGCATTACATCATGAGAAAATTTTTTTAAATTATCTTAAGTGCACACCACGATTTTTACCTAGTAAAATTGGATTTAATCAATGGCTACTAACACTGCCGAGCGAAATTTCTATAAAACCTAATCTACTCTGGAAAGCTTTTATAGATGCAGGTGCTTTTATGCTTCTCTATGCTGTGATACATACCGTAGAGTTACTGCATCTCTCCCAAGTACTACCCTCACTATTGCTACTGCCATGAATTCAGACTCAATACTAAAGCAAGATTTATTTGGTACTATAGAACAGCACAAAACTAGCGAAGGTGTGTTTTTTATACGACGCAACACACACCTCGCACATGCCAATATTGCTTGGCTCGCCCGCAAACTATTACGACGCGAGCAACAAGCTTTAAAGCATCTGAAAGATCTCGCTAGTGTGCCACGACTCCTAAGATCTTCAAAAACACAACTTGAACGCAGTTGGATCGACGGTGCGTCCATGCATATTGCAAAACCAACACAACCAATTTACTTTCGAGAAGCAATGCGTTTGCTGCGACTGATTCATGCAAAGAATATTACGCATAATGACTTAGCCAAAGAAACTAACTGGCTGGTAACACAGTCTGGATTGCCAGCTTTAATAGATTTTCAATTAGCAAGCCACTCACCGCGCAGAGGATGCTGGTTTAAGATGCTGGCGCATAATGATATACGTCATTTATTAAAGCATAAACGCAGCTATATACCTACTCTACTCACAGCACGAGAATGTCGAATATTAGCGCAACCCTCTATGATCTCGCAGCTCTGGGGTCATACTTATAAACCAATATATTGGTTCATAACACGCAACATATTAAAGTGGTCAGATCGTGAAGGTGCAGGGGATCGGAAAAAATAACTCTTTATGGCGAACAGTAGTCGTTGGCAGCAGATCTCTTGGAGGTAGCATGGTGATTTCACAAGCCCACAATTTGCAGCAGGGCCAAGTTTCAGAATTACTCCGTTTTGGATTGCGTGTTTCGCTTTCTGCTGAAGATCCTTTTCAAACTTTGCTGGGTACAGGATGGAACCGAACTCATTGGTTTGAAACTCCTCAGGCCCGAGATGCTGCACTACTAGATATGAGTCGCCAGCACGAATATTCTCGCGCAGGCGATAAACCTACCTTAATTTTCACACCACTCACACTAAAGACTTACGGGATTACTCCACCTCAGAAGGTTCGTCCTAAGAACAAATAAAAAGCTGCGTCACCGCCCTCACCAAAGCCACTACCGAGGTACACCGGCCCTAACAAAGTATCAAATCCAAAAAATACACTACCTTGTTTACGCACAGAATTAAAACTAATATTACGGCGCTGATCCCACACATTTCCAATTTCGAAAGAAGCGCCTGCATAAGTTGGTAGTTCCAGAAAACCTTCGCCGCCACGACCTATTTGCCTGTAATACAAGGCTCGCGCAATAGCGTACTGCTGCCCACTAATAGAATCACGCGCTAGGCCGGAAAGATTCATAAAGCCACCTAAAGAAAATAAAGCCCGTACATTACTTGCATCAGAATCTGAATCATACTGCGACCCAAAATTGGTCCCGAAAGAACTCCAAAATATAGCCGTATCACGACCCCACGAACGGGCAAGTAACCAATCAAAATTAGCTACATTGGTATCTTCATTAGAACCTAGAGCGCGCCGTTGGCCCCTCCACTCCATCACTAAAGACTGTCCATGGCGAGGAAAATTACGATTATCCAAATGATCATAAGAGAAACGTGCAAAATACTCGCGCACATCAAACTCAGCGCCCTGTAAAACAGGATCGCCAAGACGAAGCCTAGTGTGACCAACCGCACGGTGCAAACCACCACGCAACTCACCCCAGTTTGAAAATTCTCGGCCAAGATCTAATCCATACTCTGTTGCGCTTAAACGATATTCGGCAATAGTCCTCTGCCCAAGTAACAATGGAACATTACGCATTTCAAAGCTTGCTTGGGGTAGTAAAAAAAATTTATTTGATTCAGAAAAAGGGAAGTATATTTCAGAATAAATCTTAGGTTTAGAGCCGATTTGCAAGTCCCATACCCATTCAGCTCCCAAACTATTAATATCAGCCAGAACAAAACGCGCGGCTGCATTATATTGAGATTGTCCGTTGAAATCATCCTCAAGATTTAGTCCAAAACGCAGATAATTAGGACCCCAAGAATTACGGCGTGCGGATAACTGCAAATCATAGCCAGAAGATACTTCTATAAATTTATAATCAACACTTTCAAAGTTACCACTTCCATATAAATTAGTAAGGTGCTGATCTAGTTCCTGCGCATTAGGACTTTTACCTAATACATTATTAAATTCTAAACGCAGTAAACGCTCATAACGTTTAGAATCTTGAGCAATAATTAATTCATTTACTGGACGATTTGAAGAATCTGCACCAGCACGTAGCTCAGTACGCTGGGCAAGATACTTTATATAATCATCAGGTCTAATACTTAGATTAATTAACCGTACCAATGAATCAAGCGCAGCCCTTTCGCCCAAAGGTATAGCGCGCCCAATAACCTTAAAATCAAAGCTCGAGGCCTCACCTAAGGCTGGAGAGAGAAGAATGTCATGCTCGCTCAGTGAATTGCGCTGCTCATCACTGCCGCGACGGACAAGAATTGCAAGCATTTGGTTTGATATACTCGTAACTGAATCTAAAGAAGTACGTGTTCGTAGCGGAAATCCCACGTCTACTACGATCAATAAATCAACTCCCATCGCACGAGCCACATCGACCGGCAAGTTATTAGTTAACCCACCATCAACTAATACTCTATTCTCAATTTGTACTGGGGCAAAAACACCCGGAGCAGAAAAACTTGCACGCATTACAGTAGTCAAATCACCGGAGCCCAGCACCACTGCTTCGCCAGTTTCAAGATCCGTAGCTACCGCACGAAAACGTGTAGGTAGCGCATCAAAGTCCAAGACTTGTGCCACTGGCAAAGTCAGTTGACGCAATAGTTGAGCTATGCGTTGTCCTGAAAATATACCCTTAGGTAAACGAAAATTTCCAGAATTTAAACCAAGGGGTAAATCAACTAAAAACTTTTGGTCCTCGGTCTTGCGCCGAAAACTCAGAGAGTCTCGTGGCCCAGGCTCTTTAAACGCTGCTCGCCACTCAGCTGAGTTAAGCACCCTCTCTATCTCATTGGCAGCCATACCGCTGGCATACAAACCACCGACTACCGCACCCATACTTGTCCCAGCAATAGCATCAATGGGAATATGGTGCTGCTCCAAAATTTTTAGCACCCCCACATGTGCTGCCCCACGCGCACCCCCACCAGAGAGCACCAAACCGATCTTAAGTCTTCCGCCATCGCGTGGCGCTTCCATTAAAGGCATGATCTCCCCCAGTGGAGCTGCAAGAGCACTACACTGGCCGCTGATCAAAAGACTCAGAGTTACTACAGAAATGAGCCGCATAAGGACTAAGGATACCAGTGAGGTGCGCGAAGCGTGGTGGTTAGCTGATAATTCAAGCTATGATGCTCCTACTCCGCCGTTTTACGCTGGTCCTACTATTCTGGACACACCTTCTATGCACACTGTGGGGGTATGCGTTAGCCCGACCAGCTCATCCGATGCTACAAGAGGTGGTAGTAACTGCAAATCGGCGCGCTGAAACTACCTACGATTCCACTGCCAGCGTGAGCAGCCGCAGGACCATTGATTTTACCTCTCTAGATTTAAACCGTACTGCAGAAATTCTAAATCGCATACCAGGAGTATTTTTACAGCAAGGCAGCGGCCAGGAGAGCTTACTTGCAATCCGCTCACCCGTACTCACTGGTGCAGGTGCTTGCGGTGCATTTTTGATCTTGGAAGACAGCTTACCCATTCGACCAATTGGTTTTTGTAATATTAACGAACTATTTGAAATTAATACCTCGCAAGCCGCCGCCATTGAAGTACTGCGCGGTCCAGGTACAGCGGTTCATGGAGCCAATGCGGTGCATGGGGCGATCAACGTTATAAGTCCTGTTGCAGCCGAATTAATTGGTTTTAGCGGCACTGCCAGCGTAGGTCCTCATAATTTTCACTCTATTGCGCTCTCTCTCGGAAATGCATCTGAATCACCCTCTGCGGCCTATGGTATGTGGCGACATGACGGCGGTTTTCGAGCGGATTCACCTGTTGAAGAAGGTAAAATAAACTTATTACACGAGCGCAGTTTTGCAAAAGGTGCGCTCCGTATAAGATTTTCTGGGACAGTGCTCAACCAGGAAACTGCAGGCTTTGTGCGGGGTTTAAATTCATATCAAGACCGAGCTTCGCGCCAAACCAATGCGAACCCAGAAGCCTTCAGAGATGCGCAAAGCGCACGGGCAACCTTAAACTGGATACGCGAGCCCTGCCCCAAGTGCAGCGATGAATTACGTGCCAGCCTACGCCATTCTGAAATGAAATTTTTACAGCACTTTTTATTAGGGAAACCGCAAGAAAATAATTCACAAACTAGTTTATTGCTCTCTATTGCACAAAGTAAACCGTTACCAGAACATGAATCAATAATTTGGCACTTTGGCCTAGATGCACAAGCAGCGCAGTCTCGCCTTTTGGAGTTTCAAGCAAACCCAACACTTGAAGGCACTCTAGCGGCGCGCGCCATTCGACCGAGCGGTAGGCATTACGACTATGCAGTGAAAGCAGCAAGTGTAGGAGCATTTACCGGATTTGAAGGTGCAATAGTAAAGCTTTGGACATGGCAAGTCTCACTCCGGACAGACCAAACTAATTATGACTACGACAATAAAATGCAGAGTGGCAATACGGCAGAGGATGGCAGCTCTTGTGGTACCAGCGGCTGCCTCTATAGCAGACCTGCAGACCGTCAGGACCACTACCGAAACTTTACACCAAAACTTACTTTACTTTATCGCCCGAATGACCACGATCGTTTCTTTACAGCTCTGAGTACTGGTTTTAGACCCCCAGAGATTACAGAACTATATCGCTTGCAACGCCAACAAAATGTAGCAGAGCTAAACTCAGAGAAATTACGTTCGGTCGAATTTGGCTGGAGACACGTCGCCTCCATTTGGCATATAAATGCGAGTATTTATAATCAAATAAAAAACAATGTTATTTTGCGAGACGCCAACGGATTTAATATTATCGATGGACGTACGATCCATCGTGGTTTTGAATATGATGCAGCTCTTACGGTCTCGCCAACTTTAGAAATATCGAGCAGCGGCAGCCTTGCGCGCCACCTTTACGATTTTTCTCAAGTAATTGACGGAGGCGAGACAATTAGCCGCGGCCTTGATATAGATACTGCTCCACGAGTCATGCAGTCAACAAATCTCATATGGAAGCCTACAGAAAACTGGCATGGGATACTTGAAATACAACATATTGGCCCTTATTTTGCCGATTCTGCTAACTTACAAAGATACCCTGGCCATACCGTAGCTCATTTTCGTAGCAATTGGCAGATGACACCCAATCTTCAAAGCAACATAGCAATACAGAACTTAAATAATCGTTATTACGCCGAGCGCGCCGACTATGCACAAGGTGAGTGGCGTTATTTTCCTGCGCGCGAGCGCAGCGTATTTTTATCTTTAATGTGGCGCCAGCCCCCCCTAAAGTAAGCCAACTCCTAAAGGAATTTGTTGTGTAATACAGTGAATATTTCCACCACCTAGTAAAATTTCTCTTGCTGGCACACCCACAATACGTCTCTGTGGAAAAATATTTTTTAATTGCTGAAGCATAAAATCATCTGTGCGAGAATCAAGTAAAGGAGCCACAACGCCGCCGTTAGGTAAATAAAAATTAACATAACTCGCCGCCAAACGAGCGCCAGCAGTTCGAGTTTTAGCAGTGCCGCACACTGCTAATCCAGAAACCTCTGCTTTGCTGGCATAAAGTGGTCCGGGCATCAGTAGTTTATGCACAAGAAAATTACGTCCTCGTGCATCACGTGCAAGGCTTAAGCGACGATATGCATCAGCGCAAATCTTCGTTTGTGGATCACTTGGGTCTTCACTCCACAACAATACAACTTCGCCTGGAGCCGAAAAGCATGCCAAATTATCGATATGGCCATCGGTTTCATCATTTAATACCCCTTCGCCTAACCAGACTACACAACGTGCACCG
>SHZO01000007.1 GCA_009692285.1 Gammaproteobacteria bacterium
GCTGCTTCAATTATTTTTCCAGCTATTTTTTTAGCTTCTTGTGGCTTCTCTAACAAAAACTCGTGAAATTTTTGTGCTACTGCAGTCTCTACGATACCTTTAACTTCAGAAGAGACCAACTTATCTTTGGTTTGTGAAGAAAACTTAGGATCAGGTAGTTTGACTGATAAAATAGCAGTGAGTCCTTCGCGAGCATCATCACCTGTGGTGGGAACCTTCTCGCGCTTTGCTATGCCTTCTTTTTCAATATAATCATTTAAAGTACGGGTCAGTGCCGCACGAAAACCAGAGAGATGAGTCCCACCATCTTTTTGAGGAATATTGTTGGTATAGCAAAACATAGACTCTTGGTAAGAATCATTCCATTGCATTGCTACTTCTACACCCATTGAGCCCTCTTGAGTTCTAAACCAAAACACTTGGTCATGCACTGTTTGTTTGGATCGGTTTAAATGTTTAATGAAGGCTTGCAAGCCGCCTTCATGTTCAAATATTTCTGTACGGTTATCTCGCTCATCGGTTAACTCGATGCGCACTCCTGAGTTTAAAAATGATAATTCACGTAAACGTTTAGCAAGAATGTCGTAGTCAAAAGAAATATTAGTAAAGATAGTCGCACTAGGCTTGAAGCGCACGATGGTGCCTGTGCGAGCGCTACTTCCCACTACAGACAGGGCTGCAACAGGCTCGCCAAGCCGATACTCCTGCTGGTGAATTTGTTGATTGCGGTGGATAGTAAGTTGTAAAACGTCGGACAAGGCATTGACAACAGAAACTCCAACGCCATGCAAACCACCAGAAACTTTATAGGATGTGTCATCAAATTTACCACCGGCATGTAGCACGGTCATAATTACTTCTGCAGCAGAACGCCCTTCTTCCGCATGTATATCAACAGGAATTCCACGGCCGTTATCGTCCACCGTTACAGACTCATCACCGTGGATAACAACCACCACACGGTCACAATGGCCTGCTAGCGCCTCATCTATTGCGTTATCAACCACCTCGAAAACCATGTGATGCAGTCCACTGCCATCATCGGTGTCGCCGATGTACATTCCAGGCCGTTTTCTAACAGCGTCAAGTCCACGTAAGACCTTGATTTTGCTTGAATCATAGACGTCATTTTCGGACATGCTTTGCGCCTATCATTTGGGTCTTTATTATAGCCGATATACCTTGCCTTGTTCCACGTGGAACACATTTTTGGGCTCGCCAAAAAGGCGATAATTGCGATCTAGTGCGGTTACTATAATTTGAGTTTCTAGCGCCTGTACACGGCGGATAAATCGCCCTAAACGATCTTGATCAAGCTCAGCTGAAGGGTCATCCAAGAGTAAACTGGGAACCAATCCATGTTCACTCTTTAAGTATTCTAGTTGGCAAAGACTTAATGCAATAGCGGCAAGTTTTTGTTGCCCTCGAGAAAGAACCTCTCGGGCAGCCTTACCTTCAATCCGTAACGCCACATCTGCACGATGTGGTCCTATTGTTGTGGTGCGTCTATCGCGATCTCGGCTACTGTTTGACGCAAGAGCGTCACTTAATGACATGCTACGATCCCAACCTGCCTGAAAAATGACTGATAACTCAACGCCCAATAGATTTTCTGAAAGGTCTCGCCAATAAGGCTGAAGAGCTAATAAAACTTGCGCGCGCGCAGCAGTCATTACCTCCCCTTGCTTAGCAAGCTCCAGATCCCAGCCTCCTACGTCATTTAACCCAGACCTTAGCGCGGCATTGCGCTGCAATAAAGCGCGCTGATAGCGTGTCCAGGCCTGAGCAAAAGAGTGTTCCACGTGGAACACTAACCAATCCAACCAACGTCGACGGCGTGCCGAAGAATCTTCAATAAGTTTATGTGTATCTGGATCCAACGCCTGGATAGGGAAAGCCAGGGCTAGTTCTGCAAAACTTCTGGTAGTTTGACCGTCGAGACGTGCCAGTGTTGTGGCATCTCGACTTACTTCAATTCCAATGTTGTGAGATAAGCGAGAAGTTGAGCAAGTTTGCCCAATTACTCTAAACGAAGCTTGTCCATGGCGAATTAAACGTTCGTTTAGCCGAGTTCTAAAAGACCGGCCGCGACCAAGGAGAAAGATAGCCTCTAAAATCGAGGTTTTTCCCGCGCCATTAGCGCCATAAATTAAATTAGTGCCGGAACAAAAGCTGAGCTCCGCTCTCTCTATACAACGGAGATCTTCAATTCTAAGTTCCGCCAGCACCACACCCTGTCTTCAGAGTCGCATCGGCATAACTACGTACCGCGCACCATCAGCCGGCTCAGCTGTCACCAAGCAACTGCTATTAGAGTCAGTCAGCGCAATGTGTACGCGCTCTGTCTCAATCGCAGAGAGCGCCTCAAGTAAGTAAGTTACGTTGAAGCCTATTTCAATCTCGGTCCCTTCATAATTAACCCCAAGCTGGTCTTCGGCTTCTTCTTGTTCAGGATTGTGGGCCTGAAGAGTTAAAAGATTAGGCTTAATATTTAACCGAATGCCACGATATTTTTCATTCGATAGAATCGCCGTTCTTTGCAAGCTTTGGCGCAGTGTGTTGCGGTCAGCGTCAATTATCTTATTAGCATTCGCTGGTATTACTCGAGTATATTCTGGAAATCTTCCGTCAATGAGCTTAGAAGTGAACCTAATATCGCCAATCTTGCAGCGAACATGGTTGGTTCCTATAGAAAACTCTACTTCACCTTGCGACCCAAGCATCCTTTGCAGCTCTAACACACCTTTTCTAGGTAATATTACTTGTTGTTTTCCTGTAACTCGCTCGGTAAGGGTTGTTTCACAAAGTCCAAGACGATGACCATCTGTAGAAACTGCACGGAGTTTCCCGCCCTCGGATTCTAACAACATGCCATTTAGGTAGTACCGGACGTCTTGTTGAGCCATTGAAAAATGGGTTTTATCAATAATTCGTTTAAAGTCAGCTTGTGGTAACTTTAGTACCTGCTGTGCATTAATTTCATCAACTAAAGGAAATTCTGTGGCGGCAAGGGTTGTAAGTGTAAAACGACTTCGCCCAGCTTTAATTACTAGACGATCTGATTCGACAGTTAAAGTTACGCTTGTTCCCTCTGGAAGAGATCTTAGAATATCCAGAAACTTCCGACCCGGGACAGTAATTTCGCCTGGTTGCTGCACATTTAAAGAAATCGTACTTACTAACTCAACCTCAAGATCAGTGCCAGTCACACTTAATCGATTATCCCGGGCGATAAGTAATACGTTTGATAATACCGGCATAGTTTGCCGGCGTTCGACTACACCAATTACATGTTGAACGGGTGTCAGAATTTCTTCACGTAAAGCAATTAATTTCATATGGGATTTAATTTAATGATTTAAGAAAGAAGTAGTTATAGGGCCAGTGGATATCAGGATAACTATAAAAAACCCTTTAATAACAATGGCTTATCATAAATAATTTGTTAGTAGGCGTAGGTGTAACTTTTGCATTATCTGTGTATGAAGTGTGTATAAGTTCGAATCATAAATCTACCCACAGTTTATTCACATCATCCTGTAAGTGTTCTCAGTAAATTCAAATAATCCTCGTCAATTCGGTGCTCAACTAAGCGCAGCTCTTTTATACGCCGGCAAGCATGCAATACGGTAGTGTGATCGCGTCCTCCAAATGCTTTTCCAATTTCAGGGAGACTATGGTTGGTTAGTTCTTTTGTTAATGCCATCGCTATTTGCCGAGGTCGTGCTAGGGATCGACTACGACCTTCAGCGAGCATTTCATTCAAACGAATTTTGTAATACTCCACAACAGTTTTTTGGATATTCTCAATCGTAACAAGTTTCGCCTGTAAGGACAATAAATCTTTGAGAGCATCTTTAGTAAAATCAACTGTAATAGCCTGGCCTGTAAATTTAGCGTTAGCTATTACCCTACGTAAAGCCCCCTCCAATTCTCGAACATTAGATCGAATTCTTTTGGCAATAAAAAAAGCAACCTCATCGGTTATTTGTACACCTGCTGCATCAGCTTTACTAATTAAAATAGCAGCACACGTTTCTAATTCAGGAGGTTCAATTGCAACTGTTAAACCCCAACCAAACCGAGACTTTAACCGCTCTTCTAATCCTTTTACCTCTTTAGGATACCGGTCACATGTTAAAATGACTTGCTGCTGACCTTCTAAAAGAGCATTAAAGGTATGAAAAAACTCTTCTTGCGAACGCTCTTTTCCAGCGAAAAACTGTATATCATCAATAAGTAGCGCATCAAGCGATCTATAGGCAGATTTAAACACATGCATCTGATTATGCTGTAAAGCTTTTACCATATCACTTACAAAACGCTCTGAATGAATATATGCAACTTGAGCGTTTGGGTTACGTTGCAAGATCGCATGGCCTATCGCGTGCATTAAATGGGTTTTACCTAAACCTACTCCACCATAGATAAATAATGGGTTATATACTTTGCCAGAATTTAAGCCTACTTGTTCGGCCGCAGCTTTTGCTAATTGATTACTTTTGCCTACGATAAAATTATTAAAAGTGGAGTCAGGATTTAATCTGCTGCCGACAATTAAATTTGGCGCTTTACGCATCACAAAACCAACAGCATTGCTAGTAATTGTTGTCAGCGATTCGGGCTTAGAACCAACATCAATTGTGACTCGTGCAGTCGTGTCTTGAAGTTCTGTACAGACCCACAAGGTAATTCTGGACAATAAATTAATAGTCACCCAATCTACCACGAATCTGTTTGGAGCCAGTAACTGAAGAACCCCTGAGCTTTCAATAGCTTGTAGGGGACGAATCCAAGTGTTGTATTGCGTCTCAGGCAACTCAGATTCAAGTGCCTGCGCGCAGCGAGTCCAAAGCGACGAGTCCACGCGCGTTCCTACCTAAATAATATGAAAGATTGGGAGAGTCCAGAGTCTATACTGCCCAAAGGAGATTAGCAGCTTGACACCCCACCCGAGGCTGCTTACTCTTTGCGCCCATTTTCAGACTCTTAGACCCTACGGATGACCGCTAGAAGGTCAAATTTATTCACATGTCAAAACGAACTTATCAGCCTAGCAAAGTCCGCCGTGCACGAACCCACGGTTTCCGCGCCCGCATGTCTACTTCCACAGGACGCAATATACTCGCCCGGCGTCGTGCTAAGGGCCGTAAGAAGCTCATCCCCTGATTAAGGAGGCGCCACCTCCCTCACAGCCGCTACGTTTTCCAACCGCTCGGCGTGTGCGTCGAAAAGTTGAGTTTGAGGCCGTATATCAACAAGGCCGGCGTTATGGGGATGCCTATTTGAGCATGACTGTACGATTGAAAGTAAATGGCATCGCTCGCCTTGGTTTGGCTATAGCAGCCAAAACGGTCGGAAATGCCATTGCACGTAATAAACTTCGTCGGATTATCCGCGAATCATTCCGGCTTGCTCAGCATCGTTTGCCTAAGGCTGATTTCATCATTGGGGCACGGGCGGCTGTGCGCCACGCCCCATCGCCAATTATTCGAGCTAGTCTAGAATCGCTTTGGGAAAAAGCAGTCGTTTTATGCGCAGCCTCCTCTACACTTTAATTAGAGGGTATCAGTTGTTTATTAGTTCTTGGCGCAAGCCAAGCTGTCGATTTTATCCAAGTTGTTCGAACTACGCTCTACAGGCGCTGCAAATACATGGATCTATTGCAGGCGGTGCTTTGAGCTTGAAGAGACTCGCACGATGTCATCCTTTAAATAGTGGAGGTTACGATCCAGTACCACCATGTATATCCTCTTGTAACGACCCTAATTCGCCCTCTAACAATTTGATTGGAAAAAGCCCTTAGTGAATACCATTAACGCCCGAATGTTTGTTTGGCTGGCCTTAGTTTTAGCTCTTTGGCTTAATTATGAAACTTGGCAAAGTGAGTACCGCGTTTCAGAACCCATAATAATAGAACCAAAAAATAGTGGTACTGTAAACTTGGTTTCCTTAGCTGATAGTATGCCAGCAACTTCTCCGAATATATTACCTATTGATAATTCGGCTCAGTTGCCTACACCAGCCAACACAAAATTTATTGGGTTAACTAATAATATAGACGCCGCCATCACTCTAGAATCGGTACCTATTCAAAGTAAGAATTTGGGTCGTGTGAAAGTTACGACAGATGTTTTAGATTTAGATATAAGTTTGCAAGGTGGCGATTTACTTCGTGCTGATTTATTAAACTATCCCGAAGTTAAAGGCACCAGCAAACCAGTGCGTTTGCTTAACCAAGAGGTGAATGCTTTTTACTATATACAATCAGGTTTAACAGATTCCTCAAATACACCGCATCCAAACCATTTAGCAAGGTTTACCTCAGCGCAAGAACAATACAGTTTTGAGCTAAGCGGAAATGAATTACGCGTACCGTTAATCTGGGTTGATACACAACGAGGCGTAACGGTAACAAAAACATATATTTTTAAGCGTGGGCAATATAAAATTGATTTAGAATATGAAATTCAAAATCAAGGAACACTTCCTTGGAGTGCATCATCGTATGCGCGAATTTTACGGGACGATAAACCCGTTGAACAATCTATGTTTGATGTGGAGAGTTATGCTTTTAAAGGCCCTGCATACTACAATGGGAGTGAATACAAAAAACTCGATCGTACGAAGCCCGAAGAAAAACTGCTATCGAAAGATACTAAGGATGAGTGGGTAAAAGATGGCTGGATAGCTGGGTTACAACACCATTTTGTTACCGCTATAGTGCCACAAACGGGCCGTTCATATAGCTACACGATAAAAGTCTCCGGGGAACAATATTTGCTTTCAACATCTGGGCGCATACAAACCGTAGCTCCGCTGGATAAAGCCACAATTAAAGAAACAATTTTTGTAGGGCCAAAGTTACAAAACCAGTTAAAGATTGCAGGTCAGGAGCTAGATTTAGTTGCTGATTATGGAATATTGACTATTTTGGCACGCCCTTTATTTTGGCTATTGGGGTTCGTACATAAAGCAGTACAGAACTGGGGCTGGGCTATAATTATTGTGACAGCGCTCTTAAAGTTATTATTTTATCCGCTCTCAGAGGCATCAGGAAAATCTACTGCTAAAATGCGTGTGTTGGGCCCGCGTTTAAAATTACTTCAAGAAACTCATAAAGACGACCGTGAAAAATTAGGTCGCGCTACTATGGAGTTATATAAGCGAGAGAAAGTAAATCCACTAGCGGGATGTTTACCTATTTTAATTCAAATGCCTGTATTCTTTGCTTTCTATTGGGTATTACTTGAGAGTGTCGAAATGCGTCAAGCCCCATTTATGGGGTGGCTGCAAGATCTTTCATCTAAAGATCCATACTATGTATTGCCATTAATTATGTCTGTAGCGATGTTTATTCAAACTAAACTAAACCCAACCCCACCTGATCCATTACAAGCAAAACTTTTTATGATTATGCCGTTAATAATGAGTGTTACCTTTGCTTTTTTTCCAGCAGGCCTAGTCTTGTATTGGGTAACTAATACGGTTCTTTCTATTTTGCAGCAGTGGAATATCAATCGTCGTATAGAAGCAATTTCAAAAGTTAGTCATGGCTGAAACTATCGCTGCAATTGCCACGGCTGTAGGACGCGGTGGAATTGGAGTGGTCCGAATATCTGGTGCGTTAGTTCCAGTTATAGCCCGAGCGCTGCTTGGTGTTGTACCTGATGTGCGCCGGGCGACGCTATGTGAATTTAAAGATATGAATGGTGATGCCATAGACAAGGGAATAGCCTTGTTTTTTTCGCAACCGCACTCTTATACAGGTGAGGACGTTCTTGAGCTTCAAGGACATGGTGGCCCAATTATTCTTGAGGCGTTATTAATGCGAGCTCTAGAGCTTGGTGCACGACGAGCGCAGCCAGGAGAATTTACGCAACGCGCATATTTGAATAACAAGTTGGACTTGGCACAAGCCGAGGCGGTAGCAGATTTAATTAATGCGGGTTCGCGCGAAGCGGCGCGCGCAGCACTGCGTTCTTTGCAAGGGAGCTTTTCAACTCAAATATATGATTTAACTGAAGCCATAATTGAGCTTCGCGTTTGGGTTGAGGCAGCAATAGATTTTCCAGAAGAAGAAATAGATTTTCTAGAAGATCCAAATTTACAGAATAAAATAAGTGGCCTGAAAACTCGTTTCTTTACAGTACAACAAGCAGCTGCACAGGGTCGCGCATTGTGCGAAGGGATGACGGTTGTTATTGCAGGACGACCTAATGCAGGGAAATCCAGCTTACTTAATGCATTAGTCGGTCACGAAGCAGCTATAGTTACATCAACCCCCGGTACTACTCGGGATGTTTTGCGTGAGCAGATTCATCTTGATGGCATGCCATTACATATCTTAGATACAGCAGGTTTACGTAATAGAGAGGCGCTGAACGAGGCCGATTTTACTGATGACCCAATTGAAGTAGAAGGTATTCGACGCGCTCGTGCTGAAATGATACGGGCTGATCTTGTATTGTTTGTTGTTGATGCAGCTGCGGACCCTAAAGCTTTAAGTTATCAGCAAGAGCTGAGTAGTTTGCCCGCAGGAGTGCCAGTGACTGTAGTATTTAATAAAAGTGATCTCTGTTCAGATTTAATTTTATTAGTACCAGCTTCAGCACAGAAGGTGTCTGCAAAAACAGGTATGGGCCTACAGACTTTACGTGGGCATTTAAAAAATATAATGGGATATGCTACACCTGATGTTGCAACTTTTTCAGCACGAGCACGCCATTTAGACGCATTAAAGCTCGCACAAAGACACACGGAGCTTGCTTTTGCTCAACTTAATAAGACCCGCGCTGGCGAACTTGTAGCAGAAGAATTACGAGCAGCGCAAAAAGCATTAGGATTGATAAATGGTGAATTTAGCAGTGATGACTTACTAGGTCGTATTTTCAGTAGTTTCTGTATTGGTAAATGAATGAAGGCGCCAGAGTGTAGTGTGAATATTATCCCAGACCGACACTGGATACAGAAGCTACCTAAAGCTGAGCTGCATTTACATATTGAGGGAACGCTGGAACCCGAGCTTATGTTTAAATTATCGGAACGTAATCGTGTGCCATTAAAATTTTCCAACGTTGAACAAATTCGTTCTGCCTACAAATTTTTTAATCTTGATAATTTCCTAAAAATTTACTACCAGGGAATGTCTGTACTACAGACAGAACAGGATTTTTTCGATTTAACAATGGCTTATATGCAACGCGCATATCAAGATGGCGTTTGTCACGCTGAAATATTTTTTGATCCACAAGGGCATGTAACACGTGGTGTTTCTTTTGATACCGTCATAAACGGTATTGTAGGAGCACTACAAGAAAGCGAAAAAACCTGGAAAATTAGTTCACGCTTGATCATGTGTTTTCTCCGCCATCTGTCAGAAGCTGATGCCTTTGCTACTTTGCAAAGCGCCTCACCTTATATAAAATACCTCACTGCAGTAGGTTTGGATTCTTCGGAACTTGGCAATCCGCCGTCAAAGTTTCAACGCGTCTTTTCTGCAGCACGCGCCCAAGGTTTGCGGTGTGTTGCGCACGCTGGTGAGGAAGGTCCACCTGCCTATATTAGTGAAGCAATTCAGTTACTAAAAATAGACCGGTTGGATCACGGTAATCGTGCAATAGAAGATCCTGAATTGATATCATATTTAGCAAAAAAAGGAATGACCCTAACGTTATGCCCTCTTTCTAATTTGCGATTAGGAGTTATTAAAGATTTGCGAGAATACCCTTTACGACTATTTTTAGATGCAGGAGTATCTGTCACTATCAACTCTGATGATCCAGCTTACTTTGGAGGTTATATTTTAGACAACTACTGTGCTTTAGTAGATTCGTTGCAATTAAACCATTCACAAGTGGCAAAACTCGCTTTTAATAGCTTCACAGGTTCTTTTTTAGACTGTGAGAAAATTAGGGAACAACTGCAGTGTTTAGCGCAGGTAACTTACGTTTAATTTTTAGTGCCATCATAAACACGATAGTCACGCTAGAGGCTAAAGTTATTCCTACTACGTTACGAAGCGTTTCAGTATATCCTATCTGCGACACGTTTAAAAAAAAGTACGGATACAAACCTGTGAGCTCCCCACGAATTATTAAGTATAATAGATAGGAAATAGGGTAGATTACGATTCGCCCTAGATCCTGCCAATACAAAGCTCCTCGTGGTACAGAGTGCCACCAAAAATAAATAAATAGTATAGGTAGAATATAGTGGTGAAAAATATTAGTAAGATAATGTAGCCCAATAGGATTAAATTTTTGACTTAGTAATAGATGGTACGCAATACCCACATTGAGAATTGAGGTAGCGGCTGTAGTTACCACCCATGGCTTTCTTAGCCAAACTAAACCAAGATTATCTGCAAATTTAGAGCTGTGGCTCGCTGCAACAAGTACACACAATATATTTGTTAAAATAGTGAAGTAACCTAGATATATAAAAAGACCGTAAAGCAGACTATGGCCCAACTCTACTTGACGCGAAATGGTTAAGCTTAGTTGCAGGGTTAAGGTAATCACTCCAATTATAGTTAGAAGTGAGGCAAATTTTTTGTTTAGCAAAGTCATAAATGATCTAATTTTGGAAATTTTTCAAACATAAAAAGTAGACTAATTGAAGCTATTAATATGCCAAGTAGAAAAAATAAGGGGATATTATATCCGCCAAATTTTTCAACTAATAAGGCAGTTATTAGTGGGCCCGCGCCGCCACTTAGAGAATAAACACCATAAAAAGTACCGTAGATTAAACTAAAATGCTTAGAACCAAAGTACCGGCTGGAGAGATAGGCTAATACATCAATTTCCGCACCAACAGCTAGACCTACAAGTAAGGCACTAGAAAATGCTAATATACCACTAGCGCCTAATGCTAAAAAAACAACACCTACAATTGGCGCAATTAAAAAGCCTACTGCCACACGCGGCGCGAAGAAACGATCCATTAACCAACCCGTTGTAAGACGTCCAGTGGTTACAGCAAAAAACAACATTGACTGTGCAATAGCGGCCAACATAGGGCTTAAACCGCGGCTAGTCAGTAGCGGGACTAAATGCATCATTATACTTTGTACGGCAAATCCTATAAGAAAAAAAGTTATAACCATCAGCCAATATCGCCGTGTGCGGATTGCTTGGCGCAATGTTAATCCAAGCATACTGCCAGTAGATTTTTGTTCATTTGAGGTTTCACCATCAGGTGTTTGACCCATAGATGCTGGGGAATCTCGGAGAAAGCCACCGACCACTGGGAAAGCAACTACTGCTACTGCAACCGCTAAAGCTACATAAGCTAGGCGCCAACCGACAAGATCGATCATGAGTTGTGTATAGAGCGGCCATAAAACACCACCGATGCCTACGCCAGACAGCGCAATACCTAAGGCTAGGCCGCGACGTCGATCGAACCACAAGGTTATGACACGAACAAAAGCAACATGACTCGTTCCAAAAGCTAAAGACGCTAGGAGTGTATAGCGCAGGTAAAAACTCCACAGCGATGCAGTTTGAAAATAAAACGATGCGTAAATTAGCACCTGCATGAAAAATGAAAATAAGATCACGAGCCTTGCACCAAGTCGGTCAACCAACAAACCTATTATCGGTGCTGAGGTTGCCGCTGTTATGCTCACTAACATCACAGCAGAGAAAGCCTCACTCTGTGACCAACCTAGATCTAATCGCATGGGGCCTAAAAAAACGCTGAAAGTTGCAGCAAACAAAGTTGCAATGCAACAAGCTAGTCCGATAACCGAAGCTGCTAGAACCTGCCAACCCAAAAAACCCCGATTCTGTGTCATATTATCATCATTTTTGCGCACCAAAAAAGAACCATTGTATGCCGCTACTTAAGCGGCCCGTTTTACTAGAATTTATAGGCCTATTTGATTTTAGTTGAGCGCGCCACAGCGCGTCACCTAAAGCAGAAAATGAAGGAACTACATCTTGAATATAGTTCTCGGCGTTGAAGCCAGCTTGAACGACTAATTTTCGTAGATTTATTGTCCGAAACGCTTGGTAGAAAGGCTCGTTATTATAGTGGCTATCCCAATCCAAATAAAAAGAATCAAAAGCGCTCAACTGTGAAGTTGATGGTAATTCCATATGTAGCATTAAACCACCAGGTTTCAATATCCGATGTGTCTCAAATAATATTTTAGGTATTTGTTTATGCGGTATTTCATGCAAAAACATGGAAGAAAAAACGACGTCAAAACTTTGGCTAGGAAATTTGAGCGCAGTTGCATTCATTTGCTCAAAATGCAAACTTCTTTTTTGCAAGCGCGCGCGGGCAGCTCCATACCGTAGACAGGGTGCTGCGACATCAATGCCATATACCTCAGCTTCAGGATAGATATCTTTCCATGCCCCGGTGTTATGCCCAACTGTACAGCCAAGATCCAAAATTTTCTTCGGTAGCATATAAGGAAATCGCTCCCGTATAAAACGAGCCATCGACTGACCGATGTCATCTAAATTTGGTCCAAATAAACCAAAGGTTGATATTTTTAATCTATTTTCATACACCGCACCCATCGTTAAATCATCAGTACAGTATTCACTATGGTAACTGCCCGGCATGAGATGAATATCAATATCAGTCACTGAACGTGGTATGGGTAGTTCAGGATGTAAGATCAGAGAGCCTAAGTTAGGTCTTCGAGCAAGCTTTTTCGATATATTATACAAGCTTTCCTGAGCGCGTTCTATCGGCGCACGCACGGTTTGATACAGTAAGTCTTGTGAGCTTACGCGTAATGCTGAATAAAATTTAAAATATTCGTCATTTCTTAAAAATTGATGTACAGCTCGGGCAGTTTGCGGAGTAGGCAGAGCTTTTTTTATCTGTTCCTTAGTTCTTTGATTGTAGTGCTGATGTAAGCTTTCAGCGAGATCTTCGAATACATGTCGTCGCAGAGCGCTAACGAAGTTAGCTTTTGCGCGCTCATCTCGTTTAAAAGCTATTTCAAGTTGTTTGTGTGATTTTTGATCCATAGGCGTCATAATTTAGTTTTCTTCTAGGACAAAGGTGACTATCGGCGTAATATTGCCTTTATACATTTCAGTGATGGCCCTAGGTTCTGGGGGCTTTACAATAGATCATTATGCGTTTTAAAAAACAATATCAGGTAATAGTGGTTGGCGGTGGTCATGCTGGAGCGGAAGCAGCTTTAGCAGCAGCGCGCATGGGAGCTAACACATTATTATTAACCCAAAGCATTGAAACCTTGGGTCAAATGAGTTGTAACCCGGCTTTCGGAGGTATTGGTAAAGGGCACTTAGTGCGCGAGATTGATGCCTTGGGTGGCGGCATGGCTCGTGCGGTAGATCGTGCAGGAATTCAGTTTAGAACCTTAAATGCCAGCAAAGGCCCTGCGGTGCGCGCTACGCGAGCGCAAGCGGATAGACAACTCTATCGAACCGCTATGCGTAGTCTCCTTGAGGACCAAAAAAATCTGTCGTTATTTCAACAAGAAGTCGCCGATCTTGTGGTGTTGGGCGGTCAAGTTACGGGCGTAGTGACAGTTACAGGCATTACTTTTGAAGCCCCGACGGTCATTCTGACGGTGGGCACTTTTTTAGGTGGTCGTATTCATGTGGGAATGGACCAATATTCGGGTGGTCGTGCTGGGGATCCACCATCAATTCGCTTAGCAGAGCGGTTGCGTGAATTACCGTTGCGTGTAGGGCGCTTAAAAACGGGTACGCCACCTCGAATTGATGGCCGAAGTATTGATTTCAGTGTCATGGCTGAGCAGCACTCAGATTCACCCTTACCAGTATTTTCGTTTCTTGGGCGAGCCAATGAGCACCCAAATCAGATTCCTTGTCACATAACAGCAACTAATGAACGAACCCATGAGTTGATTCGAGCCGGATGCGATCGTTCTCCAATGTTTACAGGTAAAATTGAGGGTGTGGGCCCGCGTTATTGCCCTTCGGTTGAAGACAAAGTTCATCGTTTTGCCGATAAAGCGTCACATCAAATTTTTGTTGAACCGGAGGGGCTCAATACTCATGAGGTGTATCCCAATGGTATTTCTACCAGCCTTCCTTTTGATGTACAGCATGAATTCGTTAGAAGTATTCGTGGCTTTGAGCATGCGCATATAACGCGGCCAGGCTATGCCATTGAATATGACTATTTTGATCCACGTGATTTACATGCTTCGTTAGAGACTCAGTCAATAGGGGGTTTGTTTTTTGCTGGTCAGATCAATGGCACTACCGGTTATGAGGAAGCGGGTGCTCAAGGCCTGATCGCAGGGATTAATGCCGCCCGGCAGTCGCGAGGGCAAAGCCCCTGGATTCCAAAGCGAAGCGAGTCCTATTTGGGGGTTTTAGTTGATGATCTGGTAACTCGCGGTGCCGCAGAACCATATCGCATGTTTACCAGCCGTGCCGAATACCGTTTAGTGCTGCGCGAGGATAATGCCGATTTACGCTTAACTCCGATCGGTCGTGAAATGGGCTTAGTTGATGATGAGCGATGGGTCCTATTTGAGCATAAGCGCCGCGCTTCAGATTTGGAGGTTGCTCGGCTTGAAAAAACCCGCGTGCGCTCTGCTTCTTCGCAAATTTGGGCAAATCGTGTTTTGGGCGCGCCTTTATCGCGAGAGATGAGTGCATTTGATTTGCTGCGTCGGCCAGAAGTGAGCTACCGAACTCTGCGATCGCTCGGTGAGCATTTACCCGAATTTGCCGAAAGTGATCCGATGTCAGTTTTAGCTGCGCTTGATGATCGTTTGCCTGCTGCGGTCGAGTTGCAGGCTGAAGTGCGGGCTAAATACTTTGGCTATATCGCACGCCAAGAAGATGAAATTGAACGCCAACGCCGACATGAAGAATTAGTTTTGCCACGCGATCTTGATTACACGATCGTGACCGGCCTCTCCAATGAAGCTCGACAAAAACTAGTTTCGGCACAACCGGATACTTTAGGCCAAGCCGCGCGTCTACCAGGCATCACCCCTGCAGCGGTGTCGGTGTTACTGATCCACCTGAAGCGCCGCGCCGGTTAAGCATAGCATGCCGCGTGCATGGTATCTTAGAGTTGTATTGTTCTTAATTACCGCGATTAGCGCAACACTGCTAGCGTGCACATCCGAACCACCACCAGGACATCTGAACGCAACGCAACTAGTACGCGGCAATGGACCTGAGCCGGATTCACTAGATCCACAGCGTGCCCGCAATGTGGAATCAGGTAATGTATTGCGTGATCTATATGAAGGCCTGACTACTGTTGGTCGCGATGGTGGCCCGGTTCCAGGCGTAGCTAAAGCATGGCGTGTTAGTGCGAATGGCCTACGGTGGACTTTTTATTTAAGAGCTGAGGCTCGTTGGTCTAATGGTGAGGCAGTTGTAGCAGAAGATTTTGTTGTTGCGATGCGGCGCTTAGTGGATCCGGCAACGGCTTCACAATATGCACAAGTCGTTGATACATTTCTAAATGCATCCGACATAATAAACAGTAAAAAACCACCTAGTGCTTTAGGCGTGTATGCGCTTAATCCACACACGATTGAAATTTTTTTAAGTACACCCACGCCTTATTTACCAAGCTTAATGTCTCATTGGTCAGTCAGTCCAGTACACAGACCCAGCCTAGAAAAATATGGCAACGCTTTTGTTAAGTCAGGATATATAGTTTCTAATGGCGCCTATATTTTAAATAGTTGGGTACAAGGCGCACAGATAGACATCAATCGTAATAAAAATTATTGGAATAATAAGGCTACAAAAATAGAGCAGGTACGTTGGCTCTCACAAGCCGATGAAATGAGCGAATATAAGCGCTTTCGTTCTGGCGAGCTGCACGTGACATATACTGTGCCGCGCGGCCAGTTTGAAGAAATTCAGCGTGTATATGGCAAGCAGCTCTATCTCGGTCCGCAATTAGGAAGCTATTTCTATGGCTTCAATTTAGACCGAGAGCCGTTTAAATCTAAACAAGGGCTACGGCGTGCGTTATCTTTGGTTATTGATCGTGAGCGAATCGTTAAGTTTATAACTCGCGTTGGCGAGTTGCCTGGTAATAGCTGGGTTCCTCCTGGTACTTTTAATTACACTAGTCAATTTTTAGATTATGCTCAGCAGCCATTATCTGCTCGTATTATTGAGGCTCAAGTACTTTATAAAGCTGCTGGGTACTCTAAAGAAAAACCATTGCATTTTGAGTTGCGTTATAACTCTGGTGAAATGCATAGCCGGGTAGCCCTTGCGGTTGCAGAGATGTGGAAAAAAACATTAGGAGTTCAGGTTTCTTTAGTTGCAGTTGACTTTAAAGTATTGCAACAAGACATTAACGCACGCAATGTAGATGTTTTTAGATTATCTTGGATTGGGGATTACAACGATCCGTATACTTTTTTGCAATATTTTAAAAGTGACTTTGGAATAAATACAACACACTTTAAAAATGATGACTATGACCTCTTATTGAAGAAAGCAGCAATGACAATCTCGCTAGAAACTCGGCGTGCCAAACTTGAGGCTGCGGAAGCTCTCTTAATGCAAGAACATCCTCTAATTCCTTTATATCATTATGTAAATAAACATTTAGTCAGCAAGCGAGTACATGGTTGGTATAATAATGCGATGAACGTCGTATACAGTCGTGAACTAGAGCTAATTAATGACTAATGCTGTCCTGAGCAACACCGCACAATCTGCATTCATAGGTATGTTGCAAGGCGTAAATATTGGTAAGCAACTGGTTAATTTAATTTTAAAATTGGTATATTTTTAGGAGTTTAAAATGGAAGGATTTATTGTCACTATAGTATTAGTAACTGCTTTTTTAATAATTGCTACACGTGCATTTATGACTGTCCCCCAAGGCTATCAATTTACACTTGAGCGTTTTGGTAGATTTAAAAAAACTCTTGAGCCTGGTTTTCACGTAGTAGTGCCATTTATTGAACGCGTTGGCCGTCGTATGAATGTTATGGAACAAGTATTAGATGTACCCCGACAAGAAGTCATAACTAAAGATAATGCAATGGTGGCTATTGACGCAGTCGTATTTTATCAAGTTTTAGATGCAGCAAAAGCAGCTTACGAAGTTGATAATTTAAGGTTAGCAATTATTAATTTAACTATGACAAACATACGAACCGTTGTTGGCTCAATGGATTTAGATGAAACGCTATCAAAGCGGGATGATATTAATCACCGTTTGTTGCGTGTAGTTGATGATGCCACGATGCCTTGGGGTGTAAAGTGCACACGTATTGAAATAAAAGACATTAGTCCGCCCTTAGATCTTGTAGAGTCTATGGGTCGTCAGATGAAAGCTGAACGGGACAAACGTGCAAATATTTTAGATGCTGAAGGGTTTCGTCAAGCTGCCATTCTTAAGGCAGAGGGAGAAAAACAATCAACCGTACTTCGTGCAGAAGGAGAGAAAGAGGCTGCTTTTCGTAATGCTGAAGCGCGAGAGCGATTGGCTGAAGCTGAAGCACGTGCCACTACTATGGTGTCAAAAGCTATTGCAGATGGAGATATTCAGGCTATAAACTATTTTGTTGCACAAAAATATGTTGAAGCGTTAAGAGATATTGCTTCGGCACCAAATCAAAAAGTCTTCATGATGCCCATGGAAGTGACTGGTATTTTAGGCACCTTAGCTGGTGTCGCTGAATTAGCTAAAACACGTTCATAAGGAACATCAAGTGATGGTAAGTACATTAATAATTAATATGACGTGGTGGCACTGGATTGTATGGGGCGTGGTATTAGCAGCTTTTGAGGCTTTAATTCCTGGCGCCGTTGTCGTCTGGTTTGCTATCTCTGCAAGTTTAGTTGGTTTGTTATTAGTTGTAATGCCGTTGCCTTGGCAATGGCAATGGATGCTATTCGTAATTCTTGGTATTGTAGCTATGCTGGCATATCGAAATTTTAAAAGAAAGTATCCTGAACAGACAGATCAACCTCACTTAAACCAACGTGCGATGGCTTTAGTAGGTCAAGTATTCACTTTAGTTGAGCCTACACATAATGGTAGAGGTAAAGTCTGCGTTGCAGATTCTGTTTGGAAAGTAAGTTGTGAGCAGGACTTACCCGAAGGCACAGAGGTGCGTGTGTATGCAGTCGAGGCAACAGTACTCAAAGTCGAGCCTGTATAAATTATTTTTGCCAATAAGTTGGCGAGAAGAGCACTAGTACGCTAAATATCTCTAGACGCCCTAGTAACATGGCTATTGTACAAATCCAGGTCTGATAGTTTGTCAGAATTTGGTAATTACCTGCAGGACCCGTAGGCCCAATGCCGGGACCACAATTGTTGATTGAAGCAATGATTGTACTGAAGGCTTGAACTAAAGGGACATCATCAAGCAGCAATAAAAAAGTTAATGCTACTACGACCAGAAAGTAGAGAAAAATGAAAGCTAGGACCGCATATGCAATGCGCTCCGGAATGACTTGACCTCCGATACGGACCGGGAGTACAGCTGAGGGATGTATTAAAAGTTTTATCTCCCGTTGAGATTGGCGAACTAAAAGCAAGGCACGAAACATTTTTATGCCGCCGCCGGTTGAGCCAGTGCTACATAATATACAGGATAAAAATAACATCCAAACAGGTGCAAAAATAGGCCACAGATCATAATTTTGAGATACGAAACCCGTAGTTGATGCAATCGATACAACGTTAAAGGCTGCATGTCGAAGTGCAGTAAAAAAACTCGGGTATATTTCTCTTTGTGTTAACAATAATGCCACTGCTAAGACACTGACCAGTAACAGTATTAGCAATGCTTTGGCTTCAGAGTCCTCTAGATAAGGCTTGATACTCAAGCGCCGCAGTGCTAAAAAGTGTCGTGAGAAGTTCATCGAAGCGGCGACCATTAAAAAGATCAGCGTAATTTCTATAGCAGGAGAATTAAAAAAAGCAATGCTGCTATCATGCGTGGAAAATCCACCAAGCCCCATAGCAGAGAAGCAATGACAGATTGCGTCGAACCAAGACATCCCTGCTGTTTTTAGTGCAAAAATTCCAACGACTGTAATTAAGGTATAAGTTGCCCAAAGAGCTTTAGCTGTTTCTGTAATCCGTGGAGTAAGTTTTTCGTCTTTGACTGGTCCAGGGGTTTCTGCGCGGTAAAGCTGCATACCACCCACTCCTAGCAGAGGTAACACGGCCACCGCTAATACAATAATACCGATGCCTCCAAACCAGTGAAGAGAGTGACGCCAGAAATTAATCGAAGGTGGTAGATTATCAAGCCCTGTCAGTATTGTAGCGCCAGTGGTGGTCCATCCAGACATTGCTTCAAAATAAGCATCAGTGAAAGATAACTGTGGCAAGGCAATCATTAGCGGGATAGAGGCAGAAGCCGACATAAAAACCCAAGAAAGGGTTACGAGTAGGAAACCATCCCGCGGCTTTAATTCGCGTTTGAAGCGATATGTGAGCCCTGCGATGAGTAATCCTATAACTATATTAATAGTTGCTGCAAACAAAAAATCTTTAAAAGTGCCATCTTGCATAATCAATGAGCAAATTAGAGGCATTAGAAAAGTGATGGAAAAAAACGCCATCATTAAACCTAGAACATGTGCGACAGCTAGCATAATTTTAAATTTTAACTGTTCCTTAGCGGCGCAGCGAAGTCTCCCCTAAGAATAGACGCTCTACAGCATTAATATGCCGCCGATCTGAGATAAATAAAATAATATGATCATCTGCTTGTACGATGCTGTCATGGTGAGCCATGAGAACAAGCTCACCACGCACAATGCAGCCAATGGAGGTTCCTTCAGGCAACATGATTTCTTCTATTCGCTTCCCTACTACTCGAGAACTGCGGCTATCACCGTGAATAATTGCCTCTAGCGCTTCTGTGGCGCCACGCCGTAGCGAATGCACCTTCACTACGTCGCCACGACGAACATAGGCTAATAGAGAACCTATAGTAATAGTTGCCGGCGAGATTGCAATATCGATACTACCGTTATGCATTAGTTCCGCATAGGCAGGTTTGTTGATCAGCGCCATAACCTTTGTAGCACCCAATCGCTTTGAAAGCATAGAGGAGAGCATGTTAGATTCTTCCGAATTAGTTACTGCGACAAATACATCGCACGAGTCAATATTCTCTTCAATTAATAATTCTTCATCTGTAGAGTCACCTACTAAAACTATTGCACTCTGAAGTTTTTCAGATATTTTCCTCGCTCTATCCGGGTTGCGTTCGATAACTTTGACTTGGTTACTTTTTTCAAGATTCATTGCCAGAGCTAAACCGATATGACCACCGCCAGCAATAATAATACGCCGTGCTGGCTTTTCTTCTTTACGCATTTCTGTCATAAAGCCGCGAATATCATCTTTAGCGGCGAGAAAAAATACTTCATCTTGATCTTCGATTACGGTATCACCATTTAATTTTACAGTACATCCTTTACGGTAAATGGCCACAACACGCGCTTCTGTGTTGGGGATGTGATCTCGTAGCGCACGCAGTGCTTGGCCAACGAGTAAGCCGCCCTTACGTGCACTTAAACCTACCAAGCGAACGCGCCCATCGGCAAAATCTAGTACTTGTAAGGCGCCTGGGTAACGAATTAAGCGTTCAATATATTCAGTGACTAATTGTTCAGGACTGATCCATACATCAACAGAAAGCGCCTCATCGCTAAATAGTGCAGCATGGCGGGTATATTCGGGAGATCGAATGCGTGCAATTTTGGTCTTTGTTCGGTACAAGGTATAGGCTACCTCACAGGCCAACATATTCACTTCATCAGAGCTGGTGAGCGCAATGAGAATATCTGCCTCGCGAATACCGGCGTCTTCAAGTACCGTAGGATAGGAGGCATTACCCACAACGGTGCGAATATCGAGCCGATCCTGTAAGTCACGCAGGAGATTTTCGTTGGTATCAATGACTGTGACTTCGTTAATTTCTTCACGGGCCAGCTGGTACGCCGCAGTGCGCCCGACTTGTCCTGCGCCAAGAATCAAGATTTTCATAAGTCTATATTTTACACGTTCATGGCATTAGGCAACAAGGACACAAAGGGCTCATCTAGAGGTATGATTCATATTCTATGACCAAGCCCATTCATACAAGCAGTGAATTCGCCCGTGGTTGGAAGGTTCTTTTGGCCTCCTTACTTGGTACCGCCTGTGGCGCATCGCCAATTCCGTATAACACCATTGGTTTTTTTATTGAGCCATTGCAGCGTGAGTTTGGTTGGTCCCGAGCCGAAATTAGTGTTGGGATTACAATTTATGGTGTACTGGGAGCGCTTTTAGCTCCTTTATTTGGTTGGATGGCAGATCGGTACGGTGTACGACGAGTGGCGTTAGGGTCCTTGGCTGCGTTTGGTTTGGTGTTTGCATCTTTTGCAGTTGTCCCGGGATCTTTACTCGGCTTTTACACTCTGTGGATATTGGTGGGTTTAGTTGGAATTGGTTCGACACCAATTACTTGGTCGCGGGCAATTAATCTTTGGTTTTTTAAGAGCCGAGGCTTAGCACTCGGTTTAACTTTACTAGGCACAAGCTTAACAGCGATGTTTTTACCGAAACTCACGGTATTCTTAATTCAAAATTACGGGTGGCGTTCAACTTATGGATTAATTGCTTTATTGCCATTAGGAGTTGCTTTGCCGGTGGGGCTTCTCTGGTTCCGCGAACCGCGTCCTGAGGAGCGACCCGCGGAATTAACTGCAGCCGTTCAGGACTCAAGCACGAGTACTCCTCCGGGGGGCCTCTTAGGACGCTCTTTAGCCGAAGCGGTACGCGAACCACGGTTTTGGTTGCTCTGGCTATCTATTGTTTTGATCAATATTGCTTATGGCGGCGCACTAGTACATATGCCATCAATGTTAGGTGCTCAAGGGTTCACAAAAGAAGCAGCGACAGTTATGGGGGCATTTGGCCTATCTATTTTTTTTGGCCGCATCATTACTGGTTTTTTACTAGATCGCATATGGGCTCCGTTAGTGACCTTTCCTATTTTATGTTTACCCGCAATTTCCTGTTGGATTCTGACCAGTGAGCATGTTTTAAGTTTGCAAATGGCCTTCATCGCCGCATTTCTATTGGGGTTAGCTGGCGGAGCAGAAACGGATTTAATCGCGTATCTTTCCGGTCGTTACTTTGGTATGGCGCACTATGGTCAAATTTATGGAGTACTTTATATGGCCTTTGGTATTTCTACGGGTATCTCACCTACACTATACGGATGGGTGCGCGACACCACGGGGAGCTATGATGCGATGTTACAAATCGCAACTGTGTTATTTTTAATTGGTGCGTCTCTGATCCTGTTACTCGGACCTTATCCAGATTTTACTAAAGAGCGCGCTACCACCTAACCCAACCCAACTGCCAAGTGACTAAGATCACGCCGCCGAAAATTATTCGATACCATGCAAATCCAGCAAAAGAATATTGGGCGACAAATTTTAATAACCAACGAATAGTTACTAGAGCAGATATAAAAGCGACTGCACTAGAGATGATCAAGGCGTCAATCTCAGTCGTAGATAGAATTGCACGCGCTTTAAATAATTTATAAATTGTAGCAGCCAACAACGTTGGAATAGCTACAAAAAATGAAAACTCAGTTGCAGTATGACGACTTAAATTTGTTAGCAAACCACCGAGAATTGTCGCTGCAGCTCGACTGGTACCAGGCACTAGAGCAACAGCTTGAAATAGTCCAATTTTGAGCGCGTCTATTGGCTTAATTTGATCGATAGTGCAAATTTTTTCTAGATGTACCTTGGTTTCGACCCATAACATCAGGACACCTCCAATTACTAAGGCAAGAGCTACAGGAATAGGGGAGAACAAAAAACGTTCAATTTTTTCTCCAAGTATTAGACCTAGACAGGCAAGAGGGAAAAAAGCAATAAAAACATTTGTAACTAAAATTCTAGAGGCTCGATTATTTTTTAGCGTGCAAGCGGTATTCCATAGTCGTAGTCGATAATGCCAGCAAACAGCTAGGATAGCAGCGCCTTGAATGATGATTAGCTGTCGGTCAACTGTATTTTCAGTTAGTCCTAATAGAGATTTTGTAAGGATTAGATGACCAGTACTCGAGATTGGGAGGAATTCAGTAATACCTTCCACTAATCCCAGTAGAATATTGTTAATAATTTCCATAATTTATAATATTAGTCTTGGATTGATTGGCCGCGAGTTTCAATTACCCAAGGCGTCAGCAGTAGGCCGATAATCGGCACAAAACCGACTAAAAATAAGGTTTGTAAAACTACAGCAGGATCGCCAGCACCGCGGGCGGCAATAGTTCCGACTAAGAATGGGCCACCGGCAGCTACTACTCTGCCAATATTGTAGCAAAAACCAGATCCTGTAGCGCGGATTCTGGTGGGGAATAATTCAGGCAAGTAGAAAGTAAAACTACCAAATATTCCAAACACAGAAAGACCTACAAAGAAATACATATAAAGTCTAATTTGTGGATCAAGGTTAAGACCAAAAGTAGTAAGCAATGCGATTGCAGAAGCAGCAAAATAAATTATGTACATCGGTTTTCGACCTAGTCTTTTAGCAATAGGAATAGTCAGTAAAGTACCAATCAAACCACCTAGATTAAAAAAGGTTGTAGCTTGAGTCTTCCAAGATTCTACTAAAATACTAGCCTCCACTTTTGTAAGTCCTAAGCGCAGGACTTCTCCTTGTGCCAAAGTGGCTGAGACCACAGGTATAAATGCATTGCAGCTCCACCACATAAGCAAAGCAATGAAAGTCATAAATAAAGCACTGCGTGTGCGCGGCCATAGCGTAGGGGAAAAAAGTTCTGATAAGCGAGGAGTGGATGCGGTGGTGGCCACAGCTTGCCAACGCGCAGGTTCTTTAATAAATAAGCGAACGATAAACGCTATAGCAGCGGGCAAAAGGCCACACAATAAAACATAACGCCAAGATACCTCAGGCGATCCACTAAACCAATGACCTGCTATCCAAGAATTAACACCAGTTGCTAAAAATAATCCCAGTGGCGCTGAAGTATATAGTAGAGCACCAGCTTCAACGCGAGACTCTTCAGGTACAACCTCGGCAACCAACGCACTGCCCGCCGCCCATTCCCCTCCGATGCCTAAACTGGCAATGAAACGACACAAAATAAGTTGAGGCATACTAGTTACGAAAGCACAGGCAGCCGTGCCTACAGCGTAAAGTACCATTGTAAACATCAAAACCCTACGGCGCCCATATCGATCTGCAATCGGCCCAAAGATTACACCACCTATTGCCCAACCAATTAAAAATAAAGCGGTAAGTGTTCCAGTCCAAAATAGCGTTGCAGTTTTTGCAGCTGTCGTACCAATTGCAATACCGAGTAGCGTGGGCACGGCATTCGGAGCAACGTAATTAAAAAGAAGACTATCAAAGACATCGAAACCCCAACCAAGCCACGCGGCAGCGAGAACGGTCCATTGGTAACGTGAGAGTTTTAGCATAGTTAATTTAGTCTTTAGAATAAATAAATTTAATAGCGATTTAAATTAATTGTAGTGCGTAGCTCGAGAGTTGCTGAACGGGCAGCATCTGCAAAGTCTGCTCCTGAACTTGAGTAAATAATTCCACGCGATGAGTTGATTACAATTCCGCGTCCATTTTTTGTTTGTCCGTTTTTTACCGCAAGCGCAATATCGCCCCCTTGTGCCCCGACGCCAGGCACAAGAAACGTCATCTCACCGGTGCGCGCCCTGATGTCAGCTAACTCGGTTGGATGAGTAGCACCAACTACCAACAAGCAATTGCCGTTCTTGTTCCAACGCTCGGCTACATGCTCAGCTACAATCTGGTAGAGTTTTTTCCCTTCGACTACTAGGTTTTGGAATTCATGTGCTCCAGCATTAGAGGTACGGCACAGCACGACAATACCTTTGTTGGCATATTCCAAAAACGGCTCAGCAGCATCAAAACCTAAATAAGGATTGATGGTCACTGCATCTGCGCCATAGCGTTCAAACGCTTCATATGCATATTTCTTAGCTGTATTGCCAATATCACCACGTTTAGAGTCGAGAATAATTGGAATGGTAGGGGCACGTTGCCTGATATAGGTAATTGTTTCCATCAACTGATCTTCAGCTCCGAGCGCCGCATAGTGAGCAATTTGAGGCTTGTAGGCGCAGACTAAATCTGCTGTAGCCTCTATAATCTCACGGTTAAATTTAAAGATTGCGCGAGGATGTTTTTTAATAGCTGATGGAAAGTGTTCTGGCTCTGGATCTAAACCCACACAGACTAAAGAGTTCTGCGCTGTTATCGCCCGATCAAGCAGTTCGGAGAAGTTAATATGGCTCATTTGATAAGCAGTGTAGCGCAGGCGCCGGCGTAACGCGCACAGAATAATCTTCTCTCAAGCAGATGAAAGATTTGCATATTGCAACATTAGCCACTTTGCGCCAGCACTCTCAAAATTAACCTGTACTCGGGCATTAGGCCCTTGTCCTTCAATACTTAATATAAATCCGTAACCGAACTTAGCATGTTTTACTTGGGCTCCTAAACGAAGTCCTGGAGCTATGGGGTCATCACGTAGACCATGAGCGATATTTGTATGGCCTTTATTTTGAGGAAAATTAGTACTGAAGCCCCCACCGTAACTACTGCGGTTACTGTGCATGCGGGGCCTGACTTCTTCTATTAATTCCTCAGGTATCTCTTTAATAAATCGAGAAGGTTGCCCATAACTATCCATACCATGTAAACGACGTTGTTCTGCATAGGTTAAATACAAGTGTTGCATAGCGCGGGTTGTACCAACATAAGCTAATCGGCGTTCTTCTTCTAAGCTATCGAGATCATGGAGTGAGCGCTGATGTGGGAATAGACCATCTTCGAGCCCGCCCAAGAATACCACTGGAAACTCCAGTCCCTTGGCAGTGTGCAGCGTCATCATTTGAACGCAATCTTCCCAGGCTTCTGCTTGTCCCGCACCCGATTCGAGTACGGCATGAGCCAAGAAAGACTCGAGAGCGGGCATGGGCTCTCCATCAGATGTTTCGGGCTCAAACCCGCGTGCAGCTGATACAAGTTCAAGTAAGTTCTCTACACGCACCTCTCCTCGATCACCTTTATCTTTACGGTGATGTTCTAGCAACCCACTTGCATTTAAAACCTGGTCAACTATTTCGTGTAAATCCAGATCTTGGGTATCGTTGCTCAGGCGGTCGATTAAGTGCATAAACGCATGTGTGGCAGCTGAAGCTTTAGCTCCGAGTGTGCCAGCAGCAACAACTGAAACTGCTGCGCCCCACAGCGAGCTATTAAAGACACGCGCTTGTTCACGTAGGATCGCAAGGCTTTTAGCGCCTATTCCACGAGTTGGTAAATTTATAATTCTTTCAAAAGAGGTGTCATCGTTACGGTTAGAGACTAAGCGTAAATATGCTAAAGCATCTTTAATTTCGGCTCGCTCAAAAAATCTTAATCCTCCATATACTTTATAAGGAATACGAGCAGAGATAAATGCTTCCTCAAAGACACGTGATTGAGCATTAGATCTATATAGAACTGCAATTTCGTTGCGTTTTCCACCATTAGCAGACCATTCTTTTATTCTTTGTAATATAAAGTCAGCTTCATCACGCTCATTAAAAGCAGCATACAGCTTTATTAATTCTCCGCGTTCGCCGCTAGTCCAAAGATTTTTTCCCAAGCGCCCACTATTATGAGAAATTAAAGCATTAGCTGCCTCGAGTATTGTTGCAGTAGATCGATAGTTTTGCTCCAAACGTACTAATTTTGCTTGAGGCCAATCACGTCTAAAGGTTTGTAAATTTTCAACTTTTGCGCCACGCCAACGGTAGATGGATTGATCATCATCGCCTACAGCAAATGGCGAACCTTCTGAGCCAACTAGAAATTTCATCCATGCATATTGGATAGTATTAGTATCTTGAAATTCATCAATTAAGATATGTTTGAAGCGCCGCCGGTAATGCCCAAGTAATTCAGTGTGGTCACGCCATAATTCAAATGCACGAAGTAGCAACTCTGCAAAATCAACGACGCCAGCACGTTGGCATGCTTCATCATAGTCTTGGTAAAGTTTAATAAGCTGGCGTCGCGTCGGATCGTTAGCATCCTTTAAGGTTTTAGGACGCATGCCTTCGTCTTTATTTTGGTTGATGAAATATTGTATATCACGAGGAACCCAGCGTGTGTCATCTAACCCTTGCGCCTTGAGTATCTTTTTTATTAAGCGTAATTGATCATCTCCATCTAAAATTTGAAATCCTTGTGCGAGATTGGCTTCTCGCCAGTGCAGGCGTAATAATCGGTGAGCTATGCCATGGAAGGTGCCAATCCAAAGAGCTGCCCCAGGCATACCCAGTAAACTTTCAATACGACCACGCATTTCGCCAGAAGCTTTATTAGTAAATGTTACTGCTAAAATACTATATGGGGTTGCATTTTCTGCTTGTACTAACCAAGCAATACGATGAGTGAGTACGCGAGTTTTTCCACTACCAGCGCCTGCTAGTACTAAAACCGCACCTAAAGGTGCGGTTACAGCTTCGCGCTGAGCGTCATTTAAAGGGCTCAGAATGTGTGAAATATCCATGGGCTCAATCTGAGTGCTTTAGTATGAATTATTAAATGTAACACAGGATCGTTGAGCCCATAAGTCATGAAAGGTCATTAAGTTATTCATGAAGGGCTAATTATCTTAGAAGTAACTATACATATAACTAGATCTGCATTTGCCCTAGAGCATATAAAAGCGAAGAAAGTATAATGGAAAATACACTTGGAGCACTATACTGGAACTATGATCATACCAGTGTGCTCATTACGCTTGATCTTCCGTCTTACTAGGGGGCTATTTAGTACTATGCGTTACTTCTTATTAGTCGCGTAGATCGTAGCTCACTAACAACCATTCCTTCACGCCCACAAATTAGTCAGGAGCCTTCCATCGTGCCATTGATTACTGCTAATCCTAAGGCTTATGCCTATATTGTCGTAAGTGTTTCTGATATGGAACAAGCACTAGCTTTATGGGTTCAACGCTTTGGCATGCAAGTGGTTGTACGTCGTGAGGGGTTAGATGCTGGCCTTGCTCGAGTGTGGGGCATCGATGAACACGACATTATGGATCAAGCTTTATTGTTAACTCCAGGCATGCAGCAAGGGGGAGTTCATTTAGTCCAATTTAGAATTCCTGGGGCTGTTGTTCGTGAAGATGCAGCTACAACTGATCTAGTACTAAAGAGCATAGATATTTCTGTGCAAGATATTCATGCTCGCTTTGCAGAGCTCGAATCTGCAGGGTATAAATTTCGCTCAAAGATTGGTCGTTTTGAAACAGATAGTGTGGTAGTTAATGAAGTTCATTTGCCAGGACCAGATGGTATAAATTTAGTATTTTTGGAGCAACCGGGGAAAGCTGAACTTGTAAGCGATAAAGGCTATGGTGTTGCACCACAGATCGTAGCAACATCACCAGACAACTCACGTGAAAAAGCATTCTTTGAGCAGGTTATGGGTTTAGATGAGACATCTTATCATCGTTTCAGTGGTCCTGAAGTTGAGCATACAATTGGTTTGCCTGCAGGCGCTGCATTAGATATTCGTATTTTTGGTGATTTAAGTTATGACTACGGCCGCCTAGAAATTGTGCAGTATGAAGGCGCCAAAAGTGCAGACTTATACCCGCGTACTAAGCCCCCAGCACGCGGGTTATTATCCGTTACATTCTTTGTTCCAAATATTGCTGCGATCTTAGCTCGTGCGCGTAGCAGTAGTCCTGGTGCTGCAGCTATGCGTACTGCGCCTGTAGATCACGAGGTAACTAACACTATCTTCGGTCGAGCTCATATGATAACTCTAACTACTCCGGCAGGCCTACGGATTGATTTACTTCAGCAGCCTACTCACCATTGATTGCGTAAAGCTCGCAAATGCATGAATATAGTTTTTGCATCTGGCGTTTCCGGAAAATTCGGGAAGGAACTGCGTAAACCAGCTATTATTTGCGGGTTTTGTAGGCGAAAAAAAGTGTTAGTAATGCGCTCTTCTCCTAGCGTGGTAACTGGTGCAGTCGCTCCAGATGAAAATTGCGCCCTCTCTAGTAATAATCGTGCCGCCACATTATCTGGCTCCCGATTTAATGTGAAGGCAAGATTTCTTTCAAGATAATCATGCCCTGGGTGGATAGTTGTTTTATCTGAAAGCTGTGAAAATTGGTTCACAAATGTTTCATAAAGTAACCCAACATCTCCGCCATTATGACAATTCCCTGCACCTGCATTAAATAATGTATCGCCGCAAATGAGCGCTGGCGTGTCTCCATGTGCTAAAACACAAAGATGTGTCCGTGTATGTCCGGGGGTATCGAGGAATTGTAGTTCGAGCCGGCGACCAATTTTAAGTACATCACCATGGCTAATTCCCTGGTCGATTCCTTTGATTGTTTCTCTAGCACCAGTATGGGCTAACAATCGCGCGCCAGTGGCAACTCTGAGCTCTTCGTTCCCGCCGATATGGTCAAGATGTTCGTGGGTGTTCAAAATATGAGTAATGGTTAACCCAAGTGATTTAGCAACATTCAGACAGTATTTCCAGTCAAGGGGGTCAACTGCTACTGCTTGTCCAGTATCTTCACATGCGATTAGATAGTGGAAATTTCGCCACTTATTATTAGGCCAAATACGCTCAATAATCATTATTTTTAGTACGTATTAAAAACATGGTTGTACAAGTCAAGGCATAATATCAACTTATGCAGATTACAGTAGTACCAGTAACTGAGTTTAAGCAGAATTGTTCCGTTGTGTGGTGTGGTGTCACACGGCAGGCTGCTGTAGTTGATCCTGGCGGCGATCTAGAGCGTGTATTGTCGGTCTTAAGAATGAATGATTTACAACTAACGAAGATCCTAATTACTCATGGTCATTTAGACCATGCTGCCGGTACAGCCGAACTCGCACAAGCATTTAAAGTTCCTATTGAAGGACCACACTTAGACGATAATTTTTGGATTGAGCAAATACCTGCACAAGCACGAATATTTGGCTTTCCAGAGACGAAAGTATTTACGCCAACACGTTGGTTACAAGAAGGCGATCAAGTTAGTGTGGGAAATATAAATTTTAAAGTATTACATTGCCCAGGGCATACTCCAGGACATGTCGTATTTTTTGAGAGCACAACACGTTATGCAATAGTTGGAGACGTAATTTTTTCTGGCTCAATAGGGCGAACAGATTTTCCACGAGGGAACCATGAGCAGTTGCTACATTCCATTCGTCAGAAGTTATTTCCACTAGGTAATGATGTGATTTTTTTTCCTGGACATGGACCAACTTCAACTTTTGGCAAAGAGCGTAAAAATAATCCTTTTGTTGGAGATCACATTAAAATATAGTGGTCTGCTAGGAGCGCAGCAAATAAGCAGGTCAAATAATTAATTGAGTAGCGAAATATCCGCATTGGAAGTTCTTTTTGCTCTGTCAATTTAAGCGCTAGTGCGTAATATAAAAAACGCGCATTTAAGCTGAGCACTACTATCAAATATAAGAGGCCACTCATTCCAGTTAAGTACGGCATCATTGTAATTAGTACTAATAACACCGTATAAAGCAATATTTGTAATTTGGTATAAGGTATCCCATGTGTAACAGGTAGCATTGGGATTCCAGCTTGCGCATATTCATCTTTGCGTGCAATTGCGAGCGCCCAAAAGTGTGGAGGCGTCCAAATGAAAATTATTAAAAATAATATTAGAGCATTAGGCTCAATCGAGTTCGTAACCGCCGCCCAGCCTAAAACTGGAGGTGCAGCACCAGCAGCCCCACCTATGACAATGTTTTGCGAAGTTAAACGTTTCAACCAAACTGTATAGATCACGGCATAACCAATAAGCGAAGCAAAAGTTAAAATTGCAGTAAGTGGATTCACCAAATTCCATAGGATCAACATTGACAGCATGCTGAGGATTCCAGCAAATATTAAGGCTTGATTTATATTTAGCGTGCCGGTGGGTAATGGGCGACCACGCGTACGGGACATTTTCTCATCTAGTTTTTTATCAATGATCTGATTTAGTGCTGCAGCCGCTGCAGCGGCAAATGCAACCCCTAAGTTTCCCCACAGTAGCGCACTTATTTTTGGTAGTCCTGGGCTTGCGAGCAATGTACCAACAATTGAAGTAAAAACTATCAGTAGCACTACTTTTGGTTTAGTAAGTTCTAGGTATAAACGCCAGATAGGGGTTGATATCACAATATCAAGCCTCTCTTAATCGGCGATTTAATATGAGGATAGTAATCAATAGTAGGGCTGCGCCCGCATTGTGACCCGTGGCTAAAGTGAGTGGAAAAGCGTTTAGTACCATTAACACTCCAATCAGTAGTTGTAAACTTAACGCACTAATTACTAGGTAGCTTGCGTTGCGTACTAGAGCAGTTGGTGCGGCGCGTATGCTAAGCAACGCAGCTATTAATACCACTATTGTAGCGATAACTGCACCCAGTCGATGAGTAAAATGGATTGCCACGCGCGCTGAATTTTCTAGCACACCACCAGTGTAGTTAGTATCGAGGCCGCGCCAAAGAATAAATCCTTCTCTAAAATTCATATCTAAAGGCCACCACTGATTCTGACACGTTGGAAGATCTGGACATGCAATAGCCGCATAGTTAGCACTTGTCCAACCGCCTAGCATAATTTGAAAAGCAATAACTATAATTGCTAATAATGCTGCATGACGCGCGCTATTGAGACTTTTTATATTTGTTAAACCAAGTTTTGGTAAAACAAGCTTAGTAGTCCGCCTTAGATCAAGCCATATCCAAGTTAGTAAAGATAAAGTAGTTAATCCACCGATTAGATGTAGCAGCACAATTATGGGTTTAACAAGCCACCAAACTGTAAAGGCCCCCAGTGCACCCTGAAGTAAAACTATGACTAATAAACTTATTGCAGTAAAAGGGCTTAGCGGCCGTTCGCGTCTATAGTTTAAAGCTAGCGCAGTTATCAAGACAATTACTAACCCTAAGCCTGTTGCAGCATATCGATGGATCATCTCACGCCAGGCTTTACCTGAATTAAATACCCAGCCAGGTGAATAAGACTCCACTTGGCCGGGGATTTTAGAGGCTGCATCGGGAGTCATATGCCCATAGCATGTTGGCCAATCTGGGCAGCCTAGACCTGCATCAGTTAAGCGGACCCAAGCGCCCAGTATCACTACTATCAGTGCGAGTACCATTCCAAACATGGCCAAGCGGCGAAGTGCTATGGCTCCAATTGGTATAGTTTGTAGATTAATGTTCATTAGGTAATTTAACCAATATGAGAGAGTTTCAGTAATTTCTTTAGATCAGTCAAAAGACCTTTAGGATTTTCACGTGTATCGAAGCGCATCATTAAATTACCCAAAGGATCTATAATGTATACAGAATGTGTGCTATCAGTGGATGGAAAGAGAGTTAATACAGCCAAAGCATCAATACTTTGAGCGGCGACAACTGCCAGCCCCGGATGTTCACGGGAAAAAAATTTAGTATTGCAACAATTTTCTTCTGCAATGAAAACACGCTGCACTCTTTCCATGTCATGAGTAAGAAGCAAACGTGTTTGACGAATCACCCATAGCCCTCGTATGCAAGCATCGTCACATTGACCATTCCCTCTATAGGCTAGAGTCCATTTTCCTTTAAACAGATGCCTAGCTGTAGGTGTGCCGTTAGCAAGTAGAAATTCTGCTGATGGCAAGGGGCGTGCTGGAATAATTAATTCACCATGAGTGGTACTACCCGCAGGACGCCAATCCCCGTTGTAATAAAGATAAAACGCGGCCAGTACCGGTAAAAAAAATAAACCGGCAAGACCAAATAAGGGGAGGCGACCTCGATGCTGTGAAGTACTCATTCGGTTGGCCTCAATTTTTTTATGTTAGTTAAAATATATAGCGCCAGCAAAAGGACAGCGAAGCCCCACCACTGAAGGGCGTAGGACCAATTTTGCTCTGGTCCTTTGCTGAAAGGACGCCACGCGCGCACAAAACCCTGAGATTCTTTTTCGTCCAATAATAAAATACGTGGTTCGATGCGCGGTATCGGCTCTTGAGCATTAGCAAAAGAGCGTATTAATTCCTCTATGCGGGGATAAGCCGTAACTCGTGGCCAGGTCCCTGAGAGTGCAGGTGCCGCTCGGCCTACTGCAAGACCTGCTACCGGAAGCTCATCGAGCTTCCCATGCAAAATTTGCAGTGTTTGAAGAGGGGCAAGGCCTGCACTGACGTTCGGCAATTGGTCACGATACCCTCCAAAAGGCACCCAACCTCGGTTGACTAATAACCAACGCCCATCTTCTAGTCGTAAGGGGGTTAGGACTTCGTATCCTGCTTTTCCGTAACGCATACGATTGTCTAGTAAAAACTGCCGATTACCATCCCACCGACCAGTGACACGTACTTCGGCAAAGCGTGGCAAACTCAAGGTCGAACGATTAGTGAGTTCGAGAGCTTTTGATATAGTCGATAAGTCGGTAAGAGAAGTCTGATTAGCAGTGAATTGCAGAAATAACCGACTTTTAAATTTTGCTCGATCCCATTGCCACTGACCTAAGCTAATAAATAGGGTTAAGAGCAGTATTGTTAGGGCAGTCATCCACCATGATGGCGCAAAAATTCTGTTACCTAAGGCGATTCGTATCTGCACGTGCTTATAATACCTTGCAAGAGAGGTGAGCTTTTGGAAATCTATCGAAGTATAATTGGACTTGTGATGATTGGTATCTTGGTGAGTTTGGGAGCAGCCCTCTTTCACATGATGACTGACAAAGGTGGCTCTAAAAAAATGGTACGTGCGTTGACTATCCGCGTAGGATTATCTGTAGGTTTGTTTTTGTTGTTGATGGCTGCCTGGGCCGCAGGACTTATTCAGCCTCTGGAGTATGGCCGTTAAATTTTTACACCCAATAAACAAAAATAAATAAACCGAGCCAAACAACGTCGACAAAGTGCCAATACCAAGCCACGGCCTCAAAGGCAAAGTGTGCTTGAGGTGTGAAGTGCCCCTTAAGAGTACGCAACCAAATTACTAGCAACATCACAGCACCGAGCGTGACATGGAAGCCGTGAAACCCTGTGAGCATAAAAAAAGTTGAGCCGTAAATAC
>SHZO01000082.1 GCA_009692285.1 Gammaproteobacteria bacterium
GTGCCCCGGGTGGTAAAATTCAGTTCTAAAATACCGAATCTGTAACTTGTCGATAGACTCGTTCAAAAGATTCAGCGTTTTTCATAGTAACGCTTAGGTCTTTTAAGAGGCCATCAGAGAGATCGTAAATCCAACCATGTACTTGTAAGGATTTGCCTCGATCCCAAGCATTTTGCACGATTGTTGTCTCACCCAAATTCAGTACTTGTTCAATAACATTTAGCTCGCAGAGCCTGAGCAGTTTGATTGAGTGATCTTGTATTTCATTGAGCTTTAAGCGATGTTTTTTCATGACATCTTGCACATGACGCAACCAGTTATCGATTAAACCTAAGCGCTGACCAGTCATCGCTGCATGCACACCGCCGCAACCATAGTGTCCGCAGACGATTACATGTTCCACGTCCAGTACGTCAACAGCATATTGTAACACTGAGAGACAATTAAGGTCCGTATGCACTACTAAATTGGCAACGTTTCGATGGACGAAGAGTTCACCGGGCAATAGGCCTACAATTTCATTGGCTGGTACGCGACTGTCTGAGCAGCCAATCCAAAGAAAATCAGGTGATTGCTGATTAACTAAAGATTTAAAGAAATCTGTATTTTTGGTGCGCATGTTGGTGGCCCAAGTGCGATTTTTTTCAAAAATACTATTGATATCTATCATCTATTCACCTTATTTAAAAGCCTGATCAAAAAACTTTTTTACTGTGGCATATCCATGCTCACCTGTGTCTGAAAAGCGCATTAATCCATGTTTGCCACCCGGGTAGGGCATTGCATTAAATGGCTTGCGCAGATCTTGTAACTGCTTAAAGAGCATCGTGCTGTTCGAGAAGAGCACATTATCATCCGCCATACCATGTAAGACCAGTAGTGGGCCGGTTAGTTCTGCGGCATGTGTCATTACGCTACTCTCTTTGTACCCCTCGGGATTTTCAGTTGGAGTCCCCATGAATCGCTCTGTATAGTGAGTATCGTATAGTTTCCAATCAGTTACGGGAGCACCGGCTACGCCTGCTTTGAAATAACTGGGCGCGCGCAGCATGCACATAAGAGCCATATAACCGCCGTAACTCCAACCAAAGATACCAATACGATCCGCATCGACGAACGCTAGAGTGCGAAGGTACTCTACACCGCGCAACTGGTCTTCAACTTCTACTTTGCTTAATTGATGATAGATGCTGTTTTCGAACTCCTTGCCTCGAAAGGGTGTGCCTCTATTATCCAGAGTGAAGATAACGTAACCGTGTTGCGCCATGTATTGGTTAAAGTAGCCATCCCAAGCGCGCCTGACACGTTGGCTACCTGGTCCGCCGTAGACATCTACCATTACTGGGTAGCGCTTACCAACGATCATATTCCTTGGTTTGATTATTTTATAATGCAAGATTTGACCATCTACCGCTTGTAGGATGCCAAATTCTGTAGCTTGATGAGAGTCAAGATAAGGCGCATAAGGATGTTCAGTAGTCAGTGTATTGGCCACCAAAGTTTTCGGAGATTTGCCGGCAATATGATGCAAAATTAATGATGGGGGTTGCTCAGGAGTTGAGAATACGTCAAGCCATAGGCTTGTATTGGATGCCATCGTGATGGAATGCCACCCTGAAGAAGTACTTAGGCGTTTAGCCGATATATTATTTCGAGTTAAAGATGCCACATATAGATGTCGCTCGAGTGGGGTCTCACGAGTTGCTGAGAAATAAACTAAACCATTTTTTTCATCAATACCTTTTAGTGCTTTGCTGCGATTGTCACCTGCGATGACCCAAGTTCCCGAAGTGACCTGTCGGATTAGTCTCCCCTCGAGATCATAAAGATACAAGTGCAGGTAACCACTTCGGCTTGAGGCCCATAGAAATTGTGCTGATTTTTTTAAGAAAGTTAATTCGTCGTTCAAATCAATCCAAGTGCTACTATTTTCCTCTAGGAGAGTTTTGGCTAGACCGCTAATTATGTCTATCTTAAGTAGCGCTAAAGTTTTTTGGTCGCGCGATTGATGCTGCACAGCAATGGCTTGGCTATCAGGGAACCAGTTGACTCGTGCTATATATCCACTACCTGAGGCAGCGGCTTTTATTTCGTGTTCTGAAGTAGGGTCGGATAAAGATTGGAAGTAAAGATTCACTCGAGCGTTAGGTCGACCAGCAGCAGGGTAGCGTTGATTAATAATCTTAACCGTATCAGCGTAGATTTCAATTCGCTCAAGTTCATCCACAGTTGATTCATCGACACGTGTATAGGCTATTTTGGATTCATCAGGAGCCCACCAGTATCCGCTGAAGCGATCCATTTCTTCTTGAGCAATAAACTCTGCGACACCATAGGACACTAACCCGCCGCCTTTCTGCGTCAAAGTTATTTCCCGACCAGAGCTAAGTTCAATAGCATAGAGATTTTGTTCGCGTACAAAGCTGATATATTTTCCTTTAGGGGAGAAATGAGCATCAGTTTCAGCAGCATCAGTCTGTGTCAGGCGATGCGTTCTGGAATTGCCGGGCTGTGCTTTTAAATCGTAAAGAAATAAATCACCCGCTAGTGGCACCAGAAGATAGCGTGAATCAGATGAAAACTCATATTCCAGAATGCCACTCAGCGAGGAGGTTCTTTGCCGTTCTCGCCGGCTTTCTTCTTCATTCGAGATTTGCCCTTCCTCAGTCACAAGTGAAGAGGAGTCGACCAAGATAGAGCGACGCGCGGTGGAGACTTCATATACCCAAATATCTAAGCGGTCTTTAGAGTTGGCTTTGCCCTGTAGATAGGTAACTAGACGTCCATCCGGCGAAAATACTGGATTGCGCAATAAACTACCGGCTAGATCTGGGGCTGCGAAGATACGTTCCAGCGTTAAGACTGCGCCAAAACTAGTGACGCTGGATAGTGCGCTGAGCACGAGAGCAAAGGCAATTTTTATTATGCGCATCAGACTTAATGCTCCGGTAAAATCTACACATCAGAGCGGTCTAACTAACCGCTTCCACCAGGGGTCAAGTTTAGAGAGGAATATGCATCATCGCTACTTTGCTTCACTTATCAGCGCATCTTTAATGGTTATTGATAACACGTCAGCTGCGGTAAAATTGAATTACCCCACTACATTTCGTGGCCAGGTAGTTGATATTTACCATGGCGTGGCGATTCCAGATCCTTACCGAGCTTTAGAGGATGCAAACGCTGCTGCCACACATGAATTTGTACGGGCACAAAATGCCCTATCACGGCCGTTACTCGAGACTCTTGCGCAGCGGCCGTGGATCCATCAAAAACTCACAAAGTTATCAAACTACGAACGGTTTGGTCTTCCAGTTAAACATGGCGCTTATTATTTTTTTCTTAACAATAACGGCACTCAGAATCATAGTGTGCTGTATGTAAGTGAGACATTAGCCGCGCAGCCGCGAGTGCTTTTTGATCCCAACAAGGGTAGTAGTGATCAAACTGTAGCTTTGTCGCGTTTTTCGCCCTCGCCAGATGGACATACTCTTGCTTACGCCCTGTCAGATGGTGGTACAGATTGGGATATTTGGAAATTTAAGCGAGTTGACGATGGTGGCGAATTAAAAGATGAATTGCGCTTCACAAAATTCTGGGAAGTTGCATGGGCTCGTGATGGTTCTGGTGTCTATTACAGTAGGTATGCAGTGCGTTCTGATATTGTTCAACATGGGGATGATGGTGCTCAGCCAGCAGTTTATTTTCACACTTTAGGTCAACCGCAGAGTCAAGACCGTTTGGTTTACCAAGTATCGAATCATGCTATGCGCATTCCAGAGGCAGCTGTATCTGAAGACGGGCAATATTTGTTCATCTCTCTCTTTGATGGCTATCAAGCTAACGGCCTTGAGTTATTAGATTTAAGGAAAGCTCATGCTAAGCGACAAGTAATTTTTGGAGCCTGGGATGCGCAATATAAAATTATTGGTAGTGACGGTGAAACGCTCTATGTTAAAACGACACAAAATGCTTCGCGTGGTCGTGTGATTGCCGTAGATGTGCGTCGTCCAGAGCCTGAAAATTGGCGTGAAATAATCCCAGAGCAAAAAATGGCACTTCTGGATACTCAATATATAGGAGGGAGATTTATAGCTCACTATATGAGTGATGTCCGCAGCATAGCTAAGATCTTTGATATTGACGGTAAATTTGTTGGAGATGTGCCTGTTAATGGCCTGGGAAGTATTTCAGGTTTTTCTGGTGATGTTACTGGCAAGGAAGTTTTTTTTTCCTATACAGATTACCTTAGCCCAGGAAAAATAATACGCTTAGACTTAGCGAACAACACAGTACGAGTTGTTCATGAATCAAAAATTTCAGCTGATACTTCACCTTATGTTACGCACCAAGTGTTCTACAGTAGTAAAGATGGCACTAGGGTGCCAATGTTTTTGACTCAGCGACGTGATTTAATTAAAAATGGAAAAAATCCTACCTTGCTGTATGGTTATGGCGGCTTTAATGTAAGTGCTATTGCAGCTTTCAAGCCCTCTATCTTAGTGTGGTTGGAGATGGGAGGGGTTTTTGCAGAAGCTAATTTACGAGGTGGTGGTGAATATGGTGAAGCTTGGCACGAAGCAGGTACTAAGATTCATAAGCAAAATGTATTTGATGATTTCATTGCAGCTGCTGAATACTTGATTCGTCAGGGCTACACAAACCCGAGAAAATTAGCTATCTCCGGACGTAGTAATGGGGGTTTATTGGTTGGTGCATCCTTGCTGCAGCGCCCAGAGTTATTTGCGGCAGCTCTGCCAGCGGTTGGCGTGATGGATATGCTCCGATATCACACTGCGAGTTCTAATGCGCGCCAATGGTCTTCAGATTTTGGCCTATCTGAAGACCCCGATGAATTTTTAGCTCTACGTGCTTATTCGCCAGTCCACAATATAAAGCCTGGGGCCTGTTACCCAGCGACATTAGTGACCACAGCCGAAGGTGATGATCGAGTAATGCCATGGCATAGCTATAAATTTGCCGCCAGTTTGCAGCATGCGCAAGGCTGTGATCTTCCGATATTACTTCGTGTTGAGACACGTGCGGGGCACGGTGCAGGTAAACCACTTTGGATGCAGATTGATGACTTTGCAGATCAGTGGGCATTTTTAGCACAAATACTGGAAATTTCGGTTCCTGCTGCGACACCTTGAGATAACACAGTCAAGCTTTCGCGCTGGGGCGGGCTGCCACAGTGTTGTACCAGCGAGTCAGATTAACTTGGTTTGGCTGCACGCGGATCCCTGAGGGTTTGCCAAACTCTAAAGTGGTAAATGCAATAATATCAGCATAACTGAAGTGTTCTCCTGCCATAAATGTCTGTGTGGCGAGTAAATCGTTCATGCGTTGCCATTCGTTTAAGGCTTCATCTCGGGCGAGTTTGCCGTACTCAATTACTTGACTAATTCGTCCTGCCCAAAACTTGTGTAGGTTTCGAAATGCATGCGTACTTGGAACATAAATTCTAAACATTAATTGTAGAGCAATCGCTTCAATTTTTGCTTTTTCAAGTGTTCCTTGACCCATCAAGCATGGCTCGGGATAAAGTACTTCGATGTAGCGGCAGATTGCTAAAGACTCTGTGAGATAAGTGCCATTGTCTAATTCCAGAACAGGTAATTCACCTAAGGGGTTAATCTTTAAAAATTCAGGAGAAGTATTTTCTTGGGTACTGATGTCAACAGCGTGTAAAGTAACTAACAAATCCTTCTCGGCTAGGAACATACGCACGCGGCGAGGGCTAGGTGCAAAATTATTATCATAAAGGCGCATTAATTTAAGCGCATAAAATAAGGTTAAATGCTATATCTTCTCTAGCTTGGGATATTTCCTGGTTCAGCTCGCTCAATTTAACGAAGCGTATGCTGGAACGGTAATGGCTACCACTTATCTCTGGGTAGCACCCTATGTTTATGGGTGCTGCTATCCTTAGCATCTGAATATGAGCATCATGTTTAAAAGTAATATTAAATAAACCTTCCTTTGCAATTTCTAGTGTTTCTTTTCCACCTTCGCGGGTAATCCAGAGTAATTCCGCGATAGATTCATGTAAGGGGCGTATTGCGTTAAGCCATAATGTAGTAGTTTCTTCTCGTAGCTCTTTAGGTTGAATTAACCAATAATTTAGATAGGGCAAATCAAATTCGCAGGTGCCACCAGGAATAGTGTTTCGGTGGCGTATTGTATTCAGGAATACTGAGTTCTGTAGTGGCTGCAAGTACAGGGGGCCCATGATGAGTAAGTCGGTATGTAATCTAGATAAGTTGGCAATTTGGCCTTGCACTCTATCGAAGTCTTCTTCAGGGTGATGTTTTATATTTATCATGACTTGAATTTTTCGATCTAATTCTTTAAGTACTTCGAGGCGTATATCAGTGCGAGTGATAATTGAAA
>SHZO01000008.1 GCA_009692285.1 Gammaproteobacteria bacterium
GGTGATGTCTTGGTACAAGATGTTAAAGAAAAAATTGAAATCATCCCCACAGTCATTCAAGCAGACGTTGAGCTAATCTTCGATCCACCGTGGTCACAGGCCATGATGTCTGAAGCTGCTCGATTGCAAACCGGCATGCTCTAAAATCCGCCTTAATGTCTGAACACAATAATTGGGTTGATATCGCAGCTATCAACGACTTAAATGACGGAAGTCGTCTAGAAATTGAACTCAACGGCACGTATCTTGCTATTGTAAAATTAGAGGGCGTCCTACACGCCTTTGAAGATCGCTGCACTCATGATGGGGAATCTTTAGCTGGCGCAGAACTAGAACTAGATCCAAATACGCCCTGTGGCGTTGTAGTTTGTCCACGCCATGGAGCTCGTTTTTGCATAAAAACAGGCGACGCTTTAACACCCCCCGCCTATGAACCGCTACGTATTTTTGAGATAAGAGAATATTCTCATCGTATTCAAGTCCGCGGCGTATGACACATCGATTAACTTTAATGAGGCATGGCCAAGCTCAAACTGAAGGTCCAAACGGTGATGCCGCGCGCACTTTAGAAGAATGGGGTGTGCGTGAGGTGCTTGCTAGTGCGCTTCGTCTGGTCGCATTGAAATTTAGTCCACCACTTATTTTAACCAGCAGCGCCATACGCGCCTCCCAAACAGCCCACAATTTATGCATGCAATGGGTCGATTGCAAAGTGAAAACTGAATCAAGGCTCTACTTAGCCACACCAAAGATTCTGCTTGAAGTAATTGCTGAACAACACTCTATAAAACAGCACCTATTGATTGTAGGTCACAACCCTGGCCTATCAGAGCTCGCTAAGCAATTGAGCGAGCCATCCTCAGCGACGAGCCAGAATTTTAAAGTACTAAATACTGCAGAGTGGTACACCGCTGAATTTGAAATTTTAAGCTGGTATGAATTATTTGCGCGCACAAAGGCGCAGCAAATCTAGCTTCATTGTCTATCTCCACTACTAATCAATACATCATGGAAACCCGTGCTTGGGTAGATTATGCCGTGATCGGTCTAAAACTCTGCCCCTTCGCAAAGGCTCCACAAGTCCAAGGACTCGTACGTTACATTGTAAGCAACGCGACAACAAATGATGCGCTAAATGAAGACTTAATTAATGAGTTACAACATCTCTCCACTGCCCCAACTGACCAAGTCGAGACCACGCTACTTATTCATCCTGACGTGCTGCAGGAATTTGAAAATTATAACAACTTTATAATGCTTGCCGAGTGTACGATTGAAGCGCTTGATCTCGAGGGCATAATTCAAGTAGCTGGCTTTCATCCGCACTATCAATTTGAGGGGACAACGGTTAATGACATTACTAATGCGACTAATCGATCGCCTTTTCCGACTATACACCTACTTAGAGAGTCAAGTATTGAGCAAGCCATCTCCGAGTTTGGTAATACCCAATTGATATATGAAAAAAATATCCAAACTCTCGAGCGACTGGGTCCGGAAGGATGGGAAGCTTTACAATATAGATGCCGTCTCAAAGCCGATTGTTAGTAAAAATATTGTTATTAAAATTTATCTAGTATTTCTTTTGTGCTGGAATTATTAGCAAAAAATTATTCCAAAAATCTTTTTAGAGGTACCCAGAAACTGCGCCACTAGGTGCGCAATAGGCACCCTATACGCCCAGAAATATATATAAAATTAAATTATGGCTTGGGCAATAAAATCTGGCTTGACAGTAGTACGCGGCACAGGAAATTTAAACCACTCCCTCACATCTCGATCGAGCCCCACACCGTGCATATAGTTATACAGTCCTTTATTTAACCCGCGACCTAACTCGTCATGATCTACTGCACTTGGATCAAAAAAAACAATATCATTTTTAGCAAATATACTTGGCTTAGATTTAGCTAAAGTAACCCCATAGCGATCAGGATTAAGACCAACAGGGGAATGTACTGTACAGGTAAAACGATGAAAAAAACCTGATTGTATGCAGCCCTCTAAGAATAACTGTCGCACATATTCCAATGAATCTACTGTCTCTTGTACACTTTGGGTCGGAAAACCATACATTAGATATGCATGCACTAAAATACCCGCGTCGCTGAAGGATTTGGTGACGCGTGCTACCTGTGCGACGGAAACTCCCTTTTGCATCAAGCTCAATAAACGATCAGAGGCAACCTCTAAACCTCCAGAAATAGCAATACAACCGCTCTGAGCTAAAGTAGCGCACAACTCAGGTGTAAAAGATTTCTCAAACCGTATGTTTCCCCACCAAGATAAGGAAACAGATTGCTTGAGCAACTCAAGCGCTAACGACTTGAGTGCCTTAGGTGGTGCTGCTTCATCGACAAAATGAAATCCACTTTGATGAGTTTCAGAAATAATAGTGCGAATACGATTTACTAAAAGACTAGCACTAGCCGTTTCATAACGAGAAATATAATCTAGAGTCACATCACAAAAGCTACATTTTTTCCAGTAACAACCCTGAGCTATCGTTAATTTATTCCATCGCCCCTCAGACCACAACCGATGCATTGGGTTTAACATATCGAGTAGAGATAAATATTTAGTGAGTGGCAACCCATCCCAAGTAGGTGTGCCAATTTGTGCAAAAGGAACATTTAAATCAAGTGGATTTATGTAACGAACCGTGGCGCCCGCTGTATTTCGCTCCACGATATACGTACGCACTAGGCCTGAAACAGGTATTTTTCCCTGCAAGTGTTCGAGCAAGGTCCAGAGCGGTTGTTCTCCAGAATCTAGCGTCACATAGTCAAAATAATCAAATACACGCGGTTCCTGTAACTCTCTAAGCTCTGTATTAACATAACCACCACCTAATACAGTGATAATTTTAGGAAACTTAGCCTTAATACTCTGTGCAATTCTAAATGCTGCATACACAGAACCGGGAAATGGGACAGAGAGCAGCACCACTGTAGGTTGATGCTTATTGATAGCAGCCAAGCTTAGCGTCTGGAGCGTAATATCAATTAAATTAGGCCCAGCTTGCAATGCAAGGTCAAGTGGATCAAAACTCGGTTGACTACCAGCAAGACTCTCCGCATAACGCACAAACTCAAATCGCACATCCACTGCCTCACGCAATACATCGGCGATATCATTCAAATACAACGTTGCAAAGTGTCTAGCTTTATCTTGAGTACCTAAGGCACCGAAAGCCCAAGCCAATGGATCAGCACTTCCATAATGACCCTCATCTTTTTCAGTGAGCTCATATACATCAAGACTAACGAAACGAGATCCCTCCGGTAGAAAACTACGACTGACAATTCGATGCGCTAATGTTGAGTCAGCACCCTGCAAAAACTTAATAACTAAATCAATTGTGCTGTGATAGCGTTTAAAATTCTTGTAGAACTTTTTAACGCGCGTAGAACGGCTGCGAGCACTGATAGCCTCTATGCAATCACGTAGTGCAAGTAATCCGGAAGCCGAGAATAACTCTAAAACTAGCGCTAATGCTAAATCTTCTTGCACAGCTACCACAGAACGTGAGCGCAAAAAACCAGTAAGGTAAGCACTCGAAGGATACGGCGTGTTTAATTGCGTCATCGGAGGGATGATGCTGAGAACCTTTAGCGGGGTAGTATGCAATTTAACTCGCTGCGTACTGCCGCAACTTGGTAGCTTCCTCTACCCCTAAATAATTCTTGATAATATTACGCGCTAAGTAGAGTAAGGGAATCATGGCAACAGCAGCTAACATTTTGTAGAGATAGTTAAGGCTACCAACTGCCAAAAATTGAGACATTGACCAATGCTGCGGCCCGATTACAAATGCAATATAAAGCACTACGAAACTATCAAATAACTGTGAGACAGCAGTCGACCCGGTGGCACGTAACCAGACATACCGATCGCCCGTCAGACGTCTAACTTTATGAAAAACAGTAACATCCACCAATTGTCCAATTAGAAATGCTATCACCGAACCACAAATAGTCCACAAACCTTGGCCAAATATTTGCGCATAGGCATGCTGGATATCTGTCACCCCCAAGTCTTTATTTGAATCTACCCAAAATTCTGCCGGGGCTAAACCAATCGAAACATAAGCTATAACGAAGGCATAGCAAATAAACGAGACGGCCACCCAAGAAATTAATCGTACACCACGTAGTCCAAAATATTCATTAATGACATCCGTCATAATAAATACGAAAGGCCATAGCAAGACTCCGGCCGTAAAGTTTAAATTTCCTGTTACACCTAAAATTGACCACTGGATCGGCGCGAAACCTAGAGTTGCCTCGAGAGAGAAAATCTTAACCCCAATAAACTCAGCAATGAGTGCATTAGTCAGGAAAAAACCAGACAAAAAAATAAATAAGCGTGTTGCTTTATTATCTGTAATGCTCATTTTTTCTCAGTTCCTGCAGACAGATCAGTACGCAGTACAAAAACAATGAGCATAGAGACGATTAGCTACAGCTAAGCGATTCATGCGTAACACTTCTCGCTCGACGGATCCCATTTCGCGGTGCGCTATTTGCAGTAAAGCTGAGGTCTGCAGGTCTATACCAGCATATTTAACAACCCAACTGATCACAGAACCTTTAATCGATTGAGCCAACTCCTGCGCCCAAGACAACTTTGGATCGCGATAATCAATAGAGTACTCACCTTCTTCAAGGTTCGCACGCTTTGCAGCAGCCTTAATTGCATCTTCCATGGAGCCTAAGTTATCAACTAAACCAATACGCTTAGCATCTCGTCCCGCCCACACTCGTCCCTGTGCGATGGCGTGTACTTCATCACGTGATTTGTTACGGCCTTCAGAAACACGCGCAAGAAACTCTTCATAGCCATGTTCAATGACAGACTGTATTAAAGTTGATGCCGCCACACCGACTGGCCTATCCAAACGAAACTCACCAGATAATGGTGTGGTACCCACACCATCGACACCAACTCCAATTTTATCGAGCGCACGATTTGCAGTAGGAAACAAGCCAAAGATACCTATCGAACCAGTGATCGTAGCAGGGCTAGCCCAAATTTCGTCAGCTGGTGCAGCAATGTAATATCCACCAGAAGCTGCCAAATCACCCATAGAAATTACAATGGGTCGCTTAGTAGCACGGAAAGCCAAAAGCTCACGATAAATTTTCTCTGAGGCGAGGACACTTCCGCCAGGACTATCTATGCGCAACACCAAGGCCTTTAAATCTTTATCCAGTCGAGCCTCACGAATAATCTGCGACATAGTGTCACCGCCGATGACACCTGCGGATTGAGCACCATCAACTATTTCACCGGCCGCAATAATTACACCGACATGATTGTCTTCTGATTTACTCAGACCTAGCTCAGAACTGGCAGAATGCAAATAATCTTCTAAGGAAATGGATTGATAGCCCCCTGTTTCCTCATCTGCGCCCACTAGAGCGGCCACGCGCTGCTCCACTTCTAGGGATGATTTAATGCCGGTAACGATATGAGCTTTCAGAGCTACTTGAGCGCCATCACCTTTGGCAATTTGCAAAGCCGGTGAGAGCGTATTCACGTAGGTCAAAATATCTTCCCGGCTAAGCTTGCGCGCTTGAGCTATGTGGGTCACATACGAATCCCATAACGAAGATAAATACGCGGCACTCGCTTCGCGATCTTCTGCAGACATGTCAGTGCGCAAAAAAGGCTCAACTGCACTTTTGTAAATACCCACCTTATAGACATTTACATCGATACCTAATTTATCTAACGCAGACTTGTAATAGTTACGATAACGATCATAACCCTCGATGAGAACTAAGCCTAATGGGTCGAGATAGATCTCATCGGCATAAGCAGCGATGAAATAGGTATCACGGGAATAGCCTATCTCTGAAGTAGCAATGACTTTTTTGCCTGATTTCTTAAACTGTGAAATTGCGCTCGCGAACTCCTCCAAAGTAGGCTGACCTGAGCCTTGCATAGCATCTAACTCAAGAACCACGGCCTGAACACGCTCATCATCTTTGGCAGACCGAAGCGCATCAGTTAGATCACGCAACAAAGTTTCCGTTCGTCCTGTACCTTGCGCTTCCGAAATGGCTAACTCGATAGGATCGGTGGAGCGCTGCTCAACAATTTCTCCGACAGGACGCAACACCAGCGCCGCTTTCACAGGTAATTTAGGAATAGAACCGCGCAGGGCGCTGACAACAGAGCCAAAAATTAACAGGAGAAGCAATAAATGCAGGAGTTTCCGGAAACGATCGAGGAAACGAAATAAAGCGGTAAAAAATTTGCGCATGTAATGCTCTCAGGTAATAGAAGAATGCAACAACCCGAAAGTTTAACAATCACAAGGGATCCGTGCCATGTGGCCCCATATTTTAGGGAGCCACACAGCATGAATTGAAGGTGTTTTAGACTTTCTCTGCGATGCGGGCAGACTTACCCGACAGGTCTCGCAGGTAATAGAGCTTCGCGCGGCGTACGCTGCCACGGCGCTTGACCGAGACGGCAGCTATAAGGGGGCTGTGACTTTGGAAGGTGCGTTCAACACCCTCGCCGTGCGAGATTTTACGTACTGTGAAGGAAGAATTTAAACCACGGTTACTCTTAGCAATGACCACGCCCTCATAGGCCTGAACACGTTCACGGTCACCTTCGACAACTTTTACGTCAACGACCACAGTGTCACCCGGATTAAAATCGGGTAATTGCCGTGTCATGCGAGTTTTTTCAATTTCAAGAATTAAGCTAGCCATTTTTCTCCACCTCTCGCTCAGCGAGATATTCATCTAAAAGCTGACTCTCCGATGTGGAGAGTCCGCGACCAAATTTTGACCCTAGTTGCAACAAATCGGGACGTCGAAGCCAAGTCCGACCTACCGCCTCACGCAACCTCCATCGATCGATTGCCGCGTGGTTGCCGCCTTGCAACACCCTAGGGACCGACCGACCTTGCCACTCGATAGGACGCGTATAATGCGGCCAATCGAGCCTTGCACCGGAAAACGATTCTTCCACACTCGAACGCTCGTCTCCAAGCGCACCTGGGAGCAAACGCACCACGGCATCAATCACTGCCAAAGCCGCAAATTCGCCGCCAGAGAGTATGTAGTCTCCAACAGATATTTCACGATCAATGCGCGCATCGAGCACCCGCTGATCGAGCCCTTCATAACGACTGGCCACCAACACAAACCCAGACAAAGCCGCGAGCTCACGCGCTATGCACTGATCAAACCGCTCACCCTGCGCCGAGAGATGAATCCTCGGTAGCCCCGCCGGCACGAAGGACTGCGCAGCATCGATTGCTGCAGCCCAAGGCTCAGGCGTTCCCACCATACCAGGACCTCCACCGTAAGGCCGATCATCGACTGTACGATGCAGATCTGTCGCATAAGCGCGCGGGTCAAAACAATCAACACTGGCTATTTCACGCTCTAAAGCACGGCCTAGCACTCCGTAACTCAAGGCTCCCTGAATCAGCTCAGGAAACAAACTGACCAACGCGATATGCATCAGGTCAAAAATCCTCAGGCCAATCGACCCAGATACTTCGTAGCTCAGGATCTATACGGCGCAGGTGCTGCGGTGTTACAGGCAGCCAACGCTCACGTTCCCCACGAACCACCATGACGGCACTAGCCGGCATGTCTTCAAACCGTTCAAGCAAGCCGAAGTCGACTTGCTCAAGATTAAGCACGCGAAAGCCAATGAGTTCGCTGCGGTAGTACTCACCAGCCGGTGCCGGTGGGAGTTGCTCCCGCGGGACCTCAATTAGGGCATTAACCCAAACCTCAGCGCCCTCGCGCGTTGTCACGCTTTCTAGCCGAACAATCCATCCCTTAGATTGTCTACGCGATTCTGCCACTGTCATCTGCTGCTTAACACCATCGGCACTTCGAAGATGCCAAATGGCGTGTTTCAATAAGGCATCAGATGGGTCTGTCCAAGACTCTAAATGCAGCCAACCCTTCAACCCTTGGGGTCGCCCCAAGCGACCCAACTCCACCCAATCCTCAGGCGCCACCATCGGCACCACTACGTTGCGGTAGATCCTTAATCAGGCCACAGCCTGAATAGTAGCGAGTTTTCGGTAGTCGCTAACCAACGTCCGAACACGGTCAGAAGGCTTAGCGCCCAAGCCTACCCAATATTCGATACGCATTAGATCAAGCTTCAAACGTGGTTCGCTCTTGCGCGCCACAGGATTGAAAAACCCCACATTTTCAAGGCTCATGCCACCTTGGCGCTTGCGGCTATCAGTTACTACAACATGATAAAAGGGCGAGTTCTTAGCACCACGCCGAGTCAGACGAATCGTCACCATATGTCAATCGCTCTCGAGTCAGAGATCCTTGCAAAAAATGAGGGCGAATTCTACCGAAATCATTCCCTTGAGGGAAGCGTAACGTTCAATGTTTAGGAAAACCAGTTGGCATGCTCCCCTGAAAGGCACCTAACATGCGCCTCAACTTGCCTCCTTTCATGTTTTTCATCATGCGCTGCATCTCAGTGAACTGCTTCAAAAGCCGATTCACATCCTGCACTTGAGTACCCGAACCCTTAGCAATGCGGCGGCGGCGTGAACCATCGAGTAATTCAGGTTTACGGCGTTCACGGTGAGTCATGGAATTAATAATGGCAATTTGCTGCACTAAGGCATTAGCCCCTTGAGCTGGCACCGATGCGCCCTTAGTCAGGTGGGCGGGTAGCTTATCCATCAAAGCACCTAAACCGCCCATACTCTGCAACTGCTCCAATTGGCTCTTAAGATCATAAAAATCAAAGCGAGCCCCTGAAACGACTTTGCGTGCCAGTCGCTCGGCTTCAGCAGCATCCACTTTGCCTTGAGCTTGCTCGACCAAAGCAAGCACATCGCCCATACCCAAAATACGGCCAGCCATGCGCTCAGGGTCAAAGGCTTGCAAGGCATCAAGCTTCTCACCAACACCTAAGAATACGATGGGCTTGCCCGTTACTTGTCGTACCGATAATGCCGCACCACCGCGCGCATCACCATCAGCTTTAGTCAGGATAATACCTGTTAGATCCATCGCGTCACTAAAAGAACGTGCGGAATTTAACGCATCTTGACCAGCCATTGCATCAACGATGAACAAGCGTTCATGGGAACTAACGGCAGCTTCAATAGCCTGCATTTCAAGCATTAAATCGCTGTCAACATGCAAACGGCCTGCCGTATCGATAATAAGAAAATCAAAAACCCCGTTACGCGCTACCTGCAAAGCACTCTGCGCAATAACGACTGGATCATCACTGCTTTGTGAGTTATGAAAACCAGCGCCCACTTGCTCAGCTAATCTTTGTAATTGCAAAATAGCTGCGGGGCGACGCACGTCAGTGCTGACTAACAAGACTTTTTTATTTTGTGTCTCAATAAGCCAATGTGCGAGTTTACCAGCAGTAGTGGTCTTGCCTACTCCCTGCAAACCGGCCAACAAAACCACATAAGGAGGTTGCGCGCGAAACTCAAAACCAGCACGCATCCCACCCATTAATTGCACTAACTCGCTATGCAAAATACTGATGAACACTTGCCCAGGCGTAAGGGATGCAGCAACTTCTGCGCCATGAGCCTTAACCCGTACGCTATCAATAAAAGTTTTAATCACGGGCAACGCGACGTCGGCCTCGAGCAACGCCATACGTACTTCGCGCAGGGTGTCAGTGATATTATCTTCGCTAATACGCCCCTTACCGCGCAAATTCTGAACAGTTTTAGTAAACCGTTGGCTAAGAGTATCAAACATATGCTCGTAGTATAAACCTTCCCCACACTATGCTATGAGTACGCCTAGGAGCACTAATTGCAAGAACTTACTACACCCGTCCTACTTTGGTTGCTACTACTGATGCTGTTCGCTGTGGCGTTTGCCTCGGGCACTGAAGTGGCCATGCTTTCTGCTAACCGCTACCGCATACGAACACTTGCAGCAACTGGAGATCAACGGGCACGTATCTTAGAGACCCTACTGGCTAAGCCGGATGAATGGCTTGGTGCGAATCTTATCGTGCTCACACTCGCAAGCGCCGGTGCAACAACGATTGCAACAATTCTAGCAGTACGTAGCGGGAATTATTACGCGTTGATTTTTCCAACACTCATCATACCGATTCTGATGCTAGTTTTCTGCGAACTTGCGCCAAAAATATATGCTGCTATCCGCGTAGATGCCGTGGCCTTAATGGCAGCACCTATTTATCGCGTGATGGTAAAGATCGCACGCCCTGGAGTAAGTTTAGCAAACTGGGCTGCCTACAGAATGCTGAAAATATTTGGTGTTATAAAAAAATCTAATAGAGAAACCACGCAACTCTCACCTGAGGAGTTGCGAATGATCGTAAATGAATCTGGCCCCATGGTGCCACAACGTCACCGTAACATGCTGCTATCAATTCTTGATCTTGAACGCACTACAGTCAATGATATTATGATTCCACGCCAAGAAATTTCGGGTATAGATCTAGAAAATGACTGGGAGCGAATTCTGGAGCAATTACGCCAAACACCACATACGCGTCTACCTGTATATGAAGGCGATATAGACAATATGATTGGTTTGCTACATATGAAGCGTGTAGCCCAAGAACTTGCGCGTGGCGCTCTAGATCGAGAGAAACTTCGTGATTTAGCATTGCAACGGGAACCTTACTTTGTACCCGAAGCGGCTTCTTTAACAGTGCAACTGGCTAACTTCCAGCGCTCACGACGACGCTTTGCTTTTGTAGTAGATGAGTATGGAGATATTTTAGGTCTAGTAACGCTCGAGGATATTCTCGAAGAGATTGTAGGAGAATTCACTACTGATCCTGCCACAATCTCACACAAAGATATCTATCGAGAATCTAACGAGGTTTATATTGTTAACGCGAGTGCAACTATTCGCGCTTTAAATCGATCCCTTGCTTGGCAATTACCAACCGATGGGCCAAAAACTTTAAATGGGTTGCTCCTAGAGAAACTTGAAACAATTCCTACCGCAGGTATAACAGTAGAGATGGGCGAACTTGAGATGGAAGTTCTACAGATAACTGACAATGCAATCCGCACGGTGCGAGTGCGCACCGGTAATGCTCGTCTTTTAGTCGTTAAAGGCACGACTGACGGCATCAGCGAGACGTGATATACCAATAACTTTCAAACCATCGATAGTCTTACGGGGAAGATTATCCTCAGCTACCAAAGCAGTTTTAAAACCCTGCTTAGCTGCCTCGCGTAAACGCTCTTCACCATAGGGCACTGGCCTTACTTCTCCGGTTAGGCCCACCTCACCAAAAGCAACAAGAGTTGCAGGAAGAGCACGATCACGTAGGCTTGAAGCTAAAGCCAGCAAGACGGGTAAATCACTAGCTGTTTCATGCAACGTCAAACCGCCCACGACATTAGAAAAAACATCATGATCTTGAAGTGACAAACCTGCATGGCGATTTAAAACAGCAAGTAACATAGCCAAACGCGTGTTATCCAAGCCTTGAGCCACGCGACGAGGATTCCCAAAACGCATCGGATCCACTAAACCCTGAATCTCAACTAATAGAGGCCTTCCGCCTTCGCGTGCCACTGTTACAAGACTGCCAGCAGCAATAACTGATGGACGCGCCAAAAATATTGCGGAGGGATTAGAAACTTCACGTAATCCGCTTTCGGTCATACCAAAAAAAGCTAGCTCATTCACAGCACCAAAACGATTTTTGGTTGCGCGAACTATTCGAAAACGCGAGCCCGCATCGCTTTCGAAGTAAAGCACTGTATCAACTAAATGCTCCAGAACTTTTGGTCCGGCAATAGTCCCCTCGCGCGTAACATGGCCAATGATGAAAACAGCCGTACTTGAAGCTTTAGCAAAGCGTACTAACGCTGCACCACACTCGCGCAACTGCGCCACACCCCCAGCACTAGAGGGAACCTCAGGAGAGTAGACGGTCTGAATAGAATCTACAACGAGTATTACGGCCGACTGAAGTCGCGTAGTTTCTAAAATTCTTTCTAAATCTGATTCAGGAGCAATATGTAAACTTCCTGCCTTTAGACCTAATCTTTGCCCACGCAAACCCACCTGCGCAGCCGATTCTTCTCCGGTGGCGTAGAGCACAGCTTGATTCGCAGCTACATGTGCGGCGACTTGCAGCAATAGAGTTGACTTACCAATCCCAGGGTCACCGCCTAATAGAATTACACTCCCAGGGACGATGCCGCCGCCCAAGACACGGTCAAGCTCTACTGAGCCAGTCAGTAACCGTGATGCTAAGACCTCTGAACCTAGGCGACCAACCTGCGCCGGCATGAGTGCGGCGCCAGTACGTTTACGCATAGTATCAGCACTCTTCGGAGCGCGTACGCGTTGCTCAAATGTATTCCATTCGGAACATGCTGGGCACTGACCTTGCCAACGCGACACCTCATCACCACATGCTCGACAAACAAATACTAGACTAGACTTTGACATTTATAGTTTAATCTTTGAGTGGAACACGATGACTCAACCCACATAATAATTCATATGGAATACTCTGCGCTGCGGCAGCGACCTCTTCAACCTTCAACCCTGGTCCCCATAATTGCGCGCATGAACCCACATGGACCGCAGGCAACTCCGTAACATCAACGGCGATCATATCCATCGAAACCCTACCAACTAAAGGCGCTCGTTGCGCAGTTGTGGCACCAGATGCACAAATAAGAACTGGCGCGCCACTAGGCAAGTGACGCGGCACACCATCGCCATACCCAGCGGCTAAAATAGCTAAACGCGTGGCGCGAGTAGCGCGCCAACTTGCGCCATAGCCGACAGACTCCCCCACTGCCACTTGGCGAGTAGCGATCACGGTGGTCTGAAAAGTCATTACTGGCAAGAGCCCCAATGAGTCTCCCTCACGCGAAGCCGAAGGCGAGACGCCATAAAGAGCAAGACCTGGACGAATCCAATCACCCTGAGCATTAGGCCAAAACAAAGCACCGGCAGAGTTTCCAATACTCGTTACAGGCTTAGACCCTAGGGTAGTACTCAAGGGCCCCAATACTCTCTCAAAACACTGCAACTGATGCGCTGTCATATCGCTTTCAAGTTCATCAGCACAAGCCAAGTGTGTCATCATACGCAACTCACGCAACGGTCTTTGCAGATTACATAACCTTTGTTGCACAGAGAGAATCTGCTCTGGCCTGAAACCCAAGCGGTTCATTCCAGTATCAACTTTCAACCACACGATAAATTGGTGCGTCCCTGAAAAGTGCTCGAGGGATGCAACCTGGCTTAAGTCGTGCACAACAATCTCTAAATTAGCTAATGCAGCGCTGGCAAGCTGCATGGCATCAAAAGCCCCTTCAAGCAAAACAATAGGCTGAGTGATCCCTGCAGCACGCAGTTCTAAGGCCTCATCCAAACGAGCTACAGCGAACGCGTCTGCGCTCGGTAATGCCTGAGCAATATTAATTAGCCCGTGACCGTAAGCATTAGCTTTAATAACGGCCATGACCTTAGAACGTGGAGCAGCACGACGTAGAACTCGCAAATTAGAATTTAAAGCTGAAACATCAATGAGTGCGCGGATGAGCTCCCTCACGATGTTCTAACGCAGGACGCCCTCGGCATATGAATCTGGAGCATAGTTTGAAAAACGCGAATATTGCCCCTGGAATGTCAAGAGGAAAGTACCGGTTTCCCCATTACGGTGTTTAGCTAAATCTATTTCAGCAATGCCTTTCTTAGTGGTGTTTTTGTCATACACCTCCTCTCGATAAATAAGCAGAATCATGTCTGCATCCTGCTCAATGGCACCCGATTCACGCAAGTCAGACATCACTGGTTTTTTATCAACGCGCTGCTCTACACCACGATTTAACTGCGATAAAGCAATGACAGGTACTTTCAATTCTTTGGCCAGAGCCTTCAGACCACGGGATATCTCTGCAATCTCTGTGGCGCGGTTTTCTTTTGTGCCCGGAACTTGCATTAATTGCAAATAATCAACCACAACCATATCCAAGCCATGTTCTCGAGACACTCGGCGCGCACGAGCACGTAATTCGGTAGGCGTTAAGCCAGGAGTTTCATCAATAAAAATACGCGCTTCGGCAAGCTGTGCAGACGCACCAGTGATACGCGGCCAATCTTCATCAGAGATTTGTCCGCTGCGAATATGACTCAGATTCACTCGCCCAATGGAAGAGAGCATGCGAGTCATTAACTGCTCAGAGGGCATTTCCATAGAGAAAATTACTACTGAGGCTTTAACGCCCGACTTAAGCGCGGCGTATTCAGCCATATTAACTGCAAAAGTGGTTTTACCCATTGAGGGGCGACCCGCTACAACGACTAAATCACCTGGACGCAAACCACCAGTCTTGCGATCAAACTCATCAAAACCGCTCGGCAAACCGCGCATACCCGTAGGGTTCTGATGCCACTCATCAATTTGATCAATGAGTCCAGGCATAAGTGATTGCACCGATACGGCACCTTCACGTTGGCCACGCGACCCTTTTTCTGCAATGGCAAAAACTCGCCCTTCAGCGGTATCCACAAGTTCACGCGCAGTTTCTCCTTCATTATTGAAGACTGAGGACGCTATATCGGTACCGGCGGTGAGTAATTGCCGCAGTAGAGACCGCTCACGCACGATAGCAGCATAAGCTCGCACATTCGCAGCAGTGGGCGTATCTCGCGCGAGCGCACCTAGATAGGCTAAACCACCAGCTTGGGTAATTTGTCCTACACGTTCGAGATGCTCACTAACGGTTACAGCATCACACGGTTGTGCTTGCGAGGCTAAATGCCCAATAGAATCAAAGATTAGACGATGATCTGGGCGGTAGAAATCTTCCGTGCGCAGAACATCCGCGACATTATCCCAGGCTTGAGCATCGAGAAGTAATCCGCCCAAAACGGCTTGCTCCGCCTCGATAGAATGTGGCGGCGTGCGTATCTCTACACCACGATCGCTCACCCGACGATCACTCCTCGGCGACGATAGTTACCAACAATTGCACATCGATGTCGGTGTGCAAATGCAGGACGACCTGATGCTCGCCAATCATGCGGATTGGGCCACTGGGCAAACGCACTTCAGATCGTTCGATCTTGTGACCCTGACTTGAGCAAGCATCGGCTATATCGGCAGTGCCAATTGAACCAAACAACTTGCCTTCGCTGCCGGCTTTAGCTGAAATACGGAGCATAAAATCTTTTAATGTGCTGGCACGGGCTTCGCCTTTTGACAAATCATCGCTAGCAATTCTTTCTAGTTCTTCACGCCGCAATTCGAACTTTGCAACGTTAGAAAGAGTGGCAAGCGTAGCCTTGCCTTTAGGCAGTAGAAAATTACGGCCGTAGCCAGAGCTCACTTGCACGCGATCGCCGATACCACCGAGATTGGCAACTTTTTGCAACAGAATTACGTCCATGATTTATCCCTTTACCAGCTTAATGCTGGTCCGTATAAGGCAACAAGGAGAGGTAGCGAGCGCGACGAATCGCAGTGGCTAACTGACGCTGATAGAAAGCGCGTGTGCCGGTAATGCGGCTTGGCACGATCTTACCTGTTTCAGTGATGTACCCTTTAAGAGTTGCTAAATCTTTGTAGTCAATCTGCTTCACATCTTCTGCAGTGAAGCGACAAAACTTCTTACGACGCGTAAAGCGGCTAGCTCCGCCCTGCTGTTTATCTTCTTTCATTATTTATTTTCCTATGAAGCTTTATTTAGTCGTTATCAAGTGGTGAATCATAGCCACTCATATCATCACGACGACGGCGTGGACGATCGTCCATCCCGTCTTCCCCGACAACTTCCTCTTCAGGGGGACGCATCATCGGTGAAGGCTCCGTAACCGGACCATCCATCTTAACCACCAAATGACGTAGAACAGCATCACTGAAACGGAATGAGCCAGTCAACTCGTTTAAAGTTTTGATGTCAGTTTCGATGTTTAAAAGAATGTAGTGCGCCTTGAGAACTTTAGCGATCGGGAACATAAGTTGCCGACGACCCCAGTCTTCGAGACGGTGAACTTTGCCACCACCTTGAACAATCATGCCTTGGTAGCGCTCAAGCATGGCAGGAACCTGCTCGCTCTGATCAGGATGAACCAGAAATATAACTTCATAGTGCCTCATGTTTTCTCCTTATGGATTAAGCCACCTAGCGAGGCGCTGCTGGTGTGGCAAGGGGACCCGAAAATCGGGGAAACGGACTATAGCGAAACTGAATGGATTCCGCCAACTTTAGTAGATTTAAGGTTGAGTAGACTCGCACTTACTCAGATTTATAACCATTAATACTACACAGACATCCCCAGCGCCTCTCGGACTGCAGGATGGACCACCCGCCCTTCACTGACATTGAGTCCCGAAGCAAGACCTCTGTCAGTAGCACATGCACGCTCCCAACCCATATTGGCTATGGCTAGCACGTAGGGTAGCGTGGCGTTATTTAGAGCAAAAGTTGAGGTGCGGGGCACCGCTCCGGGCATATTGGTCACGCAGTAATGTATTACCCCGTGTACTGAGTAAGTAGGATCAGCGTGGCTAGTTGGGCGACTCGTTGCAAAACAACCACCTTGATCGATAGCGATATCTACGACCACTGAGCCTGCCTGCATCGAGCTAATTAAGGCTTCACTCACTAGCTTTGGCGCAGCCGATCCTGGTAGAAGAACAGCACCAATGACTAGATCTGCTCCGCTAACCTCCTGCTCAATGGTGTGGGCGGTAGAATAAATAGTTTCAAGTGCTCCGCCAAAGATTAGATTCAAAGCCTGAAGTCTTTTTAAAGATTTATCTAAGACGACGACCGATGCACCTAAGCCCATAGCCATCTGGACTGCGTTTGTACCCGCAACACCACCGCCAATGACCACCACTTTGGCCGGTGCGACTCCTGGCACTCCGCCTAACAAAACACCACGGCCGCCATAGGTCATTTGTAGCAATTGCGCGCCCACTTGGATTGACATCCGTCCTGCCACTTCGCTCATCGGAGTCAATAATGGCAAAGCACCTTCGGCACTTTTTACGGTCTCATAGGCTATAGCATGAGCGCCTGAGCGCATTAAGGCATCGGCTTGTGGACGGTCAGCCGCTAAGTGCAGATAAGTAAAGAGCACCTGACCAGGACGCAACAGGGAACACTCGGATAACTGTGGTTCTTTAACTTTAACAATGAGATCTGAAGTTAAAAATACATCTGCGGCACATGGCAGAATCTGAGCACCCGCAGCGCAGTAGGCATCATCAGAACAACCAACCCCCAAACCCGCACTAGACTCTACGAAAACCTCATGCCCTACCTGCGTTAACTCACGCACAGAAGCTGGGATCAATCCGACTCGATACTCATGGATTTTTATCTCTTTAGGTATGCCAATTTTCATAACAATATTTCTAATTTCTTTACTAAAGTTAATAAATAATAAAATAAGAAAAATTAAGGCTCTTTCTCATGACAAAGATTTTATCTTTTAAATATACCTACCTAATAACTATTTAAGAGTAAAAAAATACAGTAGATTTTTACTGTTCTTCGATTAATAAAAGCGAGGTCAGTCACAAACATTCCAATGCATTCTAGAGTGCATCTACAAGGCTCAGGATTTATGCTCAGATCCCCACAAGGTACATAAGTAATCTTTCATAATACTTCTTCAGGCTGACAAATCCAGATGCGCTGCTTTAGCTGTAACGCTGACGCAATGCCTCATAGAGGAGCATGCCAGCGGCTACTGAAACATTTAGGCTCTCCACTGCCCCTAAGGCGGGTAATGTAACCAATAGGTCACAGTGCTGGCGGGTCAACTGCCGCAACCCACTACCCTCCGCTCCAAGGACTAAAGCAGTTGGCCCCTTAAGATCGACTTGGTCAGCCCGCTTAGCCGCGCTGGCTTCTGCCCCAATAATCCACAATCCGGCGTCTTTAAGATCCCGCAGGCAGCGAGCTAAATTAGTTACTGCAACCACTGGAGTAGTATCAGCAGCACCCGCTGCTACTTTGCGGACCGTAGCATTTAATTGTACCGCACGATCTTTGGGGGTGATCACGGCGAGGGCGCCGCAGGCATCGGCAGTGCGCAAACACGCGCCTAAATTATGTGGATCTTGTACTCCATCGAGCACTAACAATAAAGGCGGCCCGGCACTGGGCAAGGGATTGGCCAATGCGTTCGCGAGTTGATCTTCATTCCACGGCGCTAAAGGCCGAACTTCAGCGACCACGCCTTGATGCACTACTGCGCCAACCATACGTTCCAAGCGTACTGCTTCGATGCGATCAACTGGGCAAGCCACTTTGGCAGCTGCCTCAAGAAGGGCACTAACACGAACATCATCACGAGCACGTATAACAAATAAACGAACTACACGAACTGGATCGCGCATTAGAAGCGCCTGAACCGTATGGATGCCATATATAAATTCTGTTGCTGTAACACTCACAACGCCAACTCCAAATCGATCAAACCCTCAACTGGATTCACATGCGTAACAATCACCCTCAAGGAAGCGCCGATTGCAAAACGACGTTTACTGCGTTTACCCAACCATGCATGGCCACCAGCCTCTAATATATATTCATCATCGCGCAATGCATCAAGGTGTAGCAATCCATCAACACCGAAACCACGCAATTGAACAAAACAACCAAAGTCTACGACCGTAGTAACCAAACCTTCAAAGGTCTGACCGATTCGTTCAAGTAAAAAAGTACATTTTAGAAAAGTATCAACATAACGATCAGCATCATCAGCCCGCTTTTCCAGCTTAGAGAGATCTTGGCCTAAGTCAGTTAATTGACTCATAGAATAACGCACGCCACTGGCATCATTTGAACTGAGGGCAGCCTTCAATGAACGGTGCACAACAAGATCTGGATAGCGTCTGATCGGTGAGGTGAAATGTGCATACTCACCTAAGGCTAATCCAAAATGATGAATATTAATTGGTTGATATACCGCTTGCTGCATTGATCGGACCACCAAAGACTCAACAAATGGGAGATCTAGGGATTTTCCCATGCGCTCGGCAATGCGCTTAAGATCCCGAGGAGTCACTTCCTCAGGTAATTCAGCAGCTATACCAAGGGAGGCCAGAGCACTCAAGAGATTATCGAGTTTCTTCCCTTCAGGCACACCGTGTACCCGAAATAAACCACCTATCTTTGCTGCTTGCAAAGCCTGCGCCGCAGCCACGTTCGCAAGAATCATACATTCTTCAATGAGCTTATGCGCGTCATTGCGAGCGTAGAGCTTGATACCTGACACATGCTGCTGGTTATCAAATTCAAAAACTGGCTCGCTACTTTCGAAATTCAAAGCACCGCGACGGTTACGTGCTGCTAATAAAACTCGATATAAGCTTACCAAAGGTGTTAATTGCGACAGCAGCAAGCCTAGGCTTACTTGAGCCTCTTTAGAGGCTTCAAACAATGCTGCAAAGGCGCGTGTGTAAGTCAAGCGCGCATGACTGCGCATCACAGCAGGATAAAAACGAGTTTCTAATAATTTACCAGTCTTACCAATAACCATATCCGCTGCGAAACACAAGCGATCAACATTTGGCTCTAGAGAGCATAATTGATTTGATAGAACCGTTGGTAACATAGGTAGTACACGATTCGGAAAATAAACAGAAGTCCCGCGCTCGCGTGCCTCGATATCCAATGCGGTATCCAACCGAACGTAGTGACTGACATCGGCAATGGCGACAATTAAACGAAATCCTTTAGGATGTACTTCGGCATACACTGCATCATCGAAATCGCGCGCATCATCACCATCGATGGTAACTAATGGCATCGGACGCAAATCCACGCGGCCTTCTGCTTCTTTTAAATCAATATGTTCACCAAAACTCTCTGCCTCGCGCAGTGCTTCAGCACCAAATTCCACCGGTAAAGATGAACGTGCAATAGCACTCTCATAAGCCATTTCTAAGGGACATGCAGGATCTAGTTTTTTTATAATTTCTGCTGTAGCTCCGCCAGTGGCATCGGGGTAGCGCGTGATGCGCGCGATGACCCACTGGCCATGAGTTGCACCAGCTAATTTAGCCGGTGGCACATAACAACGCAGGCTTAACCGCCGATCTACCGAGTGCACATAAACTGTGCGCTTCTCAATCTCAACGGTACCAAGAAATGAGGTTACCCCACGAGCGAGTATAGCTTCGACTTCACCGGAGAATCGTCCAGTACTGTCTTTTTCAACCCTGACACGCAGCCGATCACCCGTCGTCACACCGCTCATTTGTCGTGTCGGTAAAAAAACACTCTCGTCTTGACCTTGCACGCGCACAAAGCCAAATCCAGCGCGATTCGCCGTCACCACACCCTCCATAACTCCAGCGGCATGCTTCCGAATGCCCCGATGCCCGGCGCTTGACCGTTTCTGTTTCATTGACAGCTAATCCTATGCTGCGTACATTTCGCCTCTTCCTTTGCCCGGGTGGCGGAATTGGTAGACGCACTAGTTTCAGGTACTAGCGGGTAACACCTTGGAGGTTCGAGTCCTCTTCCGGGCACCATTTTTTTGGTAAGCACTTTAGTTATGGCAGCAACTCAAAACGCAAGCCAGCCTTAGCCTTGAGTCGTTGGATTAGAGAATCGCCAAAAATTGTTGCGGGAGTCCAAAAACCACCCGCTTTCATCTCTGGGCTAATTTCCAACGCCAAACATGCTGCAGCTTGCCCCAGCATTTTAGCCGTTGAGCCATAGCCTGGATCGCGATCACCAGTAACTTTTATTTGGAGATTTTCGCCTGATAATGTACTACCTAAAAAACGCAGATCGAAAAAACCTCGTGCCTGAGCAATTTGAGTTGGACCCTCCCCAGGTTTAGGCAAAACAAAACGCTGTAAGATAATACGCAGTGGTTTAAGAGCGCTAGCTAACACAAAAACACCCAAACCTATACTCGTACCAAAAGCCAACAATGCACCGCGCCACCCTCGTCCTGTGAGTACTGCTTCGTCATATTTGAAAATTAGACCATAGGGGTAGCCATTTAAAAAATGAGAGCGATGCACAATTCGAGTATTTATACCGCTCATGATGAAAGGCGCTACCCAGGCCTTGAATTTGTTATCAAACTGGGCTGAAGATATATTTGGTTGTCGCACAGTAGCTTTAATTCCAGGATTCATTACAGGCTGCGCAGATAAACACAAGGAATATGGGTTGGCGAGTTCTTTGCGTAACTGTAAATTTTCGCTTGCTTCTTTTATGACGTTCAGCAAACTTGCTGCAGTACCACCAGAGATAGCTCCGCGCATACTGCGAACACGCATGTTAATTTGAGTACAAGGTACCCCAAAACGCCGCAGCGACTCTTGCTGCAGAAAAAATACCCCAAGATCTGAAGGTATAGAATCAAAACCACAGCAATTCACAATACGTGCGCCAGACAAACGCGCACTGACCTCATAACGTTCAATCATCAGGCGAATCCACTGTGCCTCACCAGTCAGATCACAATAGTCCGTACCAGTCTCAGCACAAACCTTTATTAACAGCTCTCCATAGAGCGCGTACGGACCAACGGTCGAGATCACTACACGTGCTTGCGCCACCATCAAACGAAGCTCGGCTTCATCAGCAGAATTAGCCACAACCAAAGAAACATTTTCAGCGCCTGAGCCTAAACTTCGCCGGAGCTGCTCAAGCTTATCTAGCGAGCGTCCAGCCATAGCCCAGCGCAGTGAAGAAGACAGTTTAAACTCATCGAATAAATACTGACAGAGAATCTGCCCGACAAAACTTGTCGCACCAAAAACAATAATATCCTGTGATGGGTTACTCAAATGGATGGCGTCGGATAATAGTTTGATCTCGGTCGGGTCCGGTTGAAATTACATCAATCGGTATACCTGCAAGCATCTGGATACGCTCCAAATAATTACATGCAGCTTGTGGTAATCCTTCATAACGTGTCACACCTAGCGTCGTTTCACGCCAACCCGGCAGACTCTCATAGACAGGTTCGACATCTGCAAATGCATCAACAAATAAAGGTGGATGCTGATTAATTTCTCCTTCAGCACTATAACCAATACAAATTTTTATTTCATCGAGGCCATCTAGCACATCAAGCTTTGTCATGCACAGTCCGGAGACACTAGAGTGAATGATTGAACGACGCAGTGCTACTGCGTCAAACCACCCACAACGTCGCTGCCGGCCTGTAACTGCACCAATCTCTTTGCCTACACGCTGTAAATAATTGCCGGTTTCATCAAATAGCTCAGTAGGGAAAGGACCTGCCCCAACACGCGTGGTGTAGGCTTTAACTATACCAAGCACATAATCGAAATTACATGGACCCAAACCTGTACCGGTGCCTGCAAAACCTGCAGTAGTATTAGAGGAAGTTACAAAAGGATAAGTTCCCAGATCAACATCGAGCATTGCGCCTTGAGCACCTTCAAACATAACGTTCTCGCCACGATCACGCCGCTGCTGAAGTTCAAGCGTAACATCAAAAACCAATGGCTTAATACGTTCAGCCATGAGCAAGTGCTCATCTAAAGTTTTTTGGAAATCTACCAACGGACTTTTAAAGTAGTGTTGAAGGATAAAATTATGAAATTCTAAGATTTCAGCAAGTTTGGTAGCAAACCGCTCTCGCTGGAACAAATCTGCCACTCTTAGTGCGCGGCGCGCTACTTTATCTTCATACGCTGGCCCAATACCACGGCCGGTGGTACCAATTGCGTTGACTCCACGTGCATTTTCACGTGCTTGATCCAGCGCGATATGCGAAGGCAAAATTAGTGGGCAGTTTGGCGCAATGCGTAGACGTTCAAAAACGGGCACACCGCGATCAATGAGCATCTGCGATTCCCGTAGCAACGCCTCCAATGAAAGCACCACTCCGTTACCAATGTAGCAAGTTACATGCGGACGCAAGATCCCAGATGGAATTAAAGACAAGACCGTCTTATCGCCACCAATAACCAAGGTATGCCCTGCGTTATGACCGCCTTGAAAACGAGCGACAGCCGAGGCTTGCTCAGTAAGCAGGTCCACAATTTTACCTTTGCCCTCGTCACCCCACTGTGTACCGATGACAACGACGAATCGACCCTTGGACATTTTTTTATTGCTTATTAGCGTTTATCGCCGCCGGAGGCACGGAAGTAACGGAAAAACTCGCTATCAGGTGACACAACCATGACATCGCCTTCTTTACCAAGTGAGTTTTTGTACGCCTGCAAACTACGGTAAAAAGCATAAAACTCCGCATTCTTACCATACGCCGCTGCATACATATCAGCAGCTCTGGCATCACCTTCACCTCGAATTTTTAAAGAATCACGAGCAGCGATCGCGAGAATCTCAGTGCGTTTGCGATCTGCTTCAGCACGAGTACGTAGCGCGTCCTTCTCGCCTTCACCACGCAACTGTCGCGCCAGACGGAAGAAACTCTGTTGCATGCTTGCATAGACACGGCTCTCCACATCCGCTGGTAGCCCAATCTTTTGTACGCGAGCATCAATGAGCTCAAGACCTAAACTACCCACACTCTTACTGGCACGCTCGAACATATCGCCCGTGAAAGCAGTGCGCTCTGCCGAGACAATTTGCTGCAAAGTGCGCTGTGCAACAGCATTTTTAATACCATCTTTAACGATATCTGATAAACGCTGGCCAGCCGCATTAGGATCGTTACCAAAGGCTTGAGAGAAACGCCCTGCATCCTTGATGCGCCATTTGACATAGTAGTCGACGATCAGCCCACGGTTTTCACTAGTTAAGAAGGTTTCGCCTTCAAAACTCTGCGAGACAATACGCCGCTCAAATTTACGTACAGTGTCGATGGGCCACTTGAGATGCAATCCTGGCGCGTAATCGACACCTACAATTTCACGAAATTGAGAGCGTATAGCCAGTTCATTCTCGGTCACAGTAAAAATACAAAAACTGGTGAGCACGCCCAGAGCTAACAGAGCACCGCTGATGCGTTGAATAAGTTGCAACATATTAGCGCTCCACTCGCGTACGTGAATCAGCTTGGGTACCGGGCTGCAACTCTGCCTCACCGGCAATAGCGCCAGCACCAGCTGCGGGACGTGGCGTAGCTGAATTTATTGCTTCATTATCACGCAAATTACGCTCCATTAATTTATCGAGTGGTAAGTACAGCATTTGTCCATTGGCCTTTGAGTCGATCATGACTTTCTTAGATTTACTCAGCACACCCTCTACAGTCTCAATGTAAAGACGATCTCGCGTGACTCGTGGCGAAGCTTTATATGCAGAAACTAACTGGGTGAAACGAGAAGCCTCACCTTCTGCAACTGCAATGACTTGAGCGCGGTATCCTTCTGCTTCTTGTAATTGTCGCGAGGCACCGCCTTCGGCAACCGGCAGAATACCACTCGCATAAGCTTCAGCTTGCTTCACTAGATTTTCTTTGTCAGCAAGAGCTTTATTTGCATCACGCTGTGATTCTTGGACATCAGCAGGCACTTGAATGTCAGTTAAATTAACACTAGAAATAGAAATTCCAGCACCGTACTGATCTAGAGTGCGTTGAATTAATTCTTTAGTGCGAGTAGTTACTTGCTCACGATTAGAAACGAAAATAGTTTCCAAACTGCTCCGCCCTACTACTTCGCGAATAGCCATTTCACCAACATCGCGCAAAGTCTGTTCGGGATCTTTCACCTTAAATAAATATTTAACAGGATCACGGAGTTGGTACTGTACAGCAAGCGAAATATCGATAAGATTGATATCCTGGGTCAACACTTTTGCTGTGTAGTTTACACTGCTAACTTTTTGCGTATTTACCTTAGTCAGGCGTTCGATCGGCCACATATAGAAACCCAAGCCTGGCTCACGCACAGAGACAAACTGGCCAAAGCGCTGTATCACCCCACGCTCGGCTTGATCGATCGTAAAAAAGCACTGGTAAACCCAAAGTAACAACACCACACCAATAATCAAAAAACCTTGCGTGCGTGAGTCGCCTACGTCTGGGCCTGAACCACCACCTTTTAAAATATTCTCCAGCTTTTGCTGAAAGTTACGGAAAGCATCACCACCACCCTGACCGTTTGGGCGTTTGCTCCAAGGGTTCTTAGAGCTGCCCGTTGGTTCGTTCCATGCCATATAATTATTCGCTGATTAATTTACAGAGTGTGGATTGTAGATACCCCTCGCCAGAGGCACAAGTTAGATCTAACTAATGCTAACCCACTAAGACCCCAGGAGCGCGCGCGAGCTCCTGCGCTTCAAGCTCAGGGAGATTCGCCAGCAATACTAGACTGCCATCGTCCAAGACCGTTTCAGCCTGTACTGCTCCAGCTGCGAACAACCGCGCTCTTAATGCACCTGCATAACGCGCATCAACCCGTATCTTACGAAGTCGCGCGAAACGTAATAGGCGCTCAGCAATGGCACTAAGCAAGGGCTCAATACCGATTCTATTCGCAGCTGAAACCCACACGCTTATCACTTGCCCCTGCGCGTCACGCTCAATGTGTGAAACCATCTCAAGGCGGTCAATTTTATTGTATAAACGAATCTGCGGAATCTCACCTGCTCCTACTTGAGCCAGAACTGCGTTAACTTGATCGATACGTTCATCACGCCGAGGATCACTCGCATCTATTACATGCAAGAGTAACGTAGCTTCGCGCGCCTCGGTGAGGGTGGATTGGAAAGCAGCAACCAACTCATGGGGTAATTCACGAATAAAACCAACCGTATCAGCAACTACGATCGGGCTACCACCAGGCAAACTTACCCGCCGTACCAAGGGGTCTAAAGTTGCAAATAGTTGGTCTGCCACATAAGCATTAGCGCCGGTGACTGTGCGAAAGAGCGTTGACTTACCTGCGTTGGTGTAGCCAACGAGCGCCACCGATGGGATTGGAATCTGAACACGACGTTGTCGACCGGTTTCGCGTTGTTGCTGTAATTTTTCTAACCTGCGAGTTAGCACTTTGACGCGTACTCCGAGCAACCGACGATCGGTTTCAAGCTGAGTCTCGCCCGGACCACGTAAGCCCACACCACCCCCACCTTGTCTCTCAAGGTGGGTCCAACCGCGCACGAGACGACTCGCGATATGCTTTAATTGTGCAAGCTCAACTTGAAGTTTGCCTTCATGACTGCGAGCGCGTTGCGCAAAAATATCCAAAATAAGGGAGTTGCGATCTAAAACTCGAAGACCAATAAGTTTTTCGAGGTTGCGCTCTTGACTCGGCGAGAGTGCGTGATCCACTAAAATAACTTCAGCACAGGACTCTACGGCAGCTAAACGAATTTCCTCAGCCTTTCCGCTTCCAACGAAAAACTTTGGATCAGGTCGTTCTCTACGGCCTGTAATAATAGCCACAGGGCTCACGCCAGCAGAATCTGCCAACTGCGCAAACTCATCTAAGTCTTCTTGCTCAACGGGCGCACCTAAACCCAAGCGCACTAGGACGGCAGTTTCTCCGCCACTCGGACGATCAAACAAGGGGGATCAATCTAGTGTTAACTCCGAAGAATCAGAGGTGCCGACCTCGGGTTCCTGATTGATAAAAAGTTCAACGTGTCGAGCCGGCACAATGGTCGAAATAGCATGCTTATAGACCATTTGGTTAACAGTATTTTTAAGCACCACAACAAACTGATCGAAAGCGTCAATCTGACCTTGCAGCTTGATGCCATTAACGAGGTAGATAGATACTGGTACGCACTCCTTGCGGAGTTGGTTTAGAAATGGATCCTGTAGTGATTGGCCTTTGGCCATGAGTATATGCTCCTGAAAATACCTTTCCAACTTGCAAAACAATTTAACACGCCCCGAGCTCTTCGAGCAGCGTATTGACCCATTTCGTTCGCGCTTCAGACTCTAAAGGATCCATATGCCGCCATTCTGGGTCCGCATTAATCCAAGTGACTTGCCGTTTAGCCAACTGGCGAGTGGCTGCAATTGCCCTTTCACTCGCCAACTCCAAACTAGTCTCACCCTCCAAATGCGCCCATATTTGACGGTACCCCACCGCACGCAAAGAAGCAGCAGTCGCAGAAAGACTGGGCAGCTCGCGTAAACGCTGCACCTCGGCCACCAATCCTTGTTCAAGCATGATCTTAAAACGTAAAGCAATACGTGCGTGCAAGAGCTCGCGCTGCAGAGGCATAAGCGCCCAACGCGAAAGCCGCAAACGATGCGCCGGCGAGGTACCCCTCTGCCAATAACTTAACGGACGCCCAGTACTTTGATACACCTCCAAGGCGCGCTGAATACGTTGTGCATCGTTGCTATGAATACGCGCTGCAGCGATCGGATCCACTTGCATAAGCTGGGCATGCAATGCCGGCCACCCAAGTGCTATAGCTTGCAAATCTATGGCAAGACGTAACTCCTGCTTCACTTGGGGAATTGCAGCGATTCCTCGTACCAGGGCATTGAAATAGAACATCGTGCCCCCAACTAAAACAGGCAAACGTCCGCGCGCACGAATTTCTTTGATCGCTTGTAAAGCATCGGTTACAAATTCACCGGCACTATAGCTAATCTGTGGGTCGCGAATGTCTATTAAATGATGAGGCACCGCGGCCTGAGTTGCCCCATCAGGTTTAGCAGCGCCAATATTGAAACCCCGATAAACCTGAGCCGAATCGACGCTAATAATCTCAATTGGCCAGCGCTCAGCAAGTGCTAATGCAAAATCACTTTTGCCACTCGCGGTTGGCCCACATAGCAGAATAGCCTCTGGAGCGCTTCTTGAGTTATCGCCCACGCAAAAACAACTGATCTAGTTGCGCCAAACTCAATAGCGTCCAGGTGGGTCGTCCATGATTACATTGACCCGCCCGCTCAGTATCTTCCATATCACGCAACAATGCGTTCATCTCAGATAAAGATAATTTGCGATTGGCATGGATTGCGCTTCGACACGCGATGTTTCCCAGGAGTCCATGCGCTGCAGACTCCAAATGATGTGTGCCACGATCTTCGAGTACATCGCGAAGGATATCGCGCACTAAGACCGCAATATCCACATGAGTGAGTAAGGCTGGGACAGCACGCACAGCGATGCGCCCTGGCGCCAGAATATCAATCTCAAAACCTGCACTAGAGAAATCCTCTGACACTGTTTCAAGCACATCAGTTTCATGGATAGCCAATTCAACTACACACGGCTCTAGCAATCGCTGCATAGCGGATTGTCCACCAAAGTCACGCTTCAATCTCTCATAGAGTACTCGTTCATGCGCAGCGTGAGCATCAACCAACACGATTCCTTCAGTACTCTGAGAAATAATATAAACACCATGCAGTTGCGCCACAGCAGTGCCCAAAGAATCCACCGCAGATCCAAAATATTTGGGCGCTTCAGTCATCAGCTGGCTTGGAAAGAACGATTCTACTGTAGCACCTTGCACTCTCAATTCAGCAGCACCATGCCATGGAGCTTGTGTATGCAAATTTGTATGGGGATAGGATTGACGTTGGCTAAAATGACTTAGGCCCAAACTCACAGAAGAGGCGGTTGGTGCAGCCACGCCCGCTACGATACTCAATGCGGTGTGGACACTACGCATCACAAAGTCATGTATCTGACGTGAGTCCCTGAACCTTACTTCCAATTTCTGAGGATGCGCATTTACATCAACCGCTATAGGCTCTAATTCGAGATACAACAAATAGGAAGGCTGCCGACCGTGGTACAGCACATCTCGATAACCCATTCGAACGGCATTAGCCAAAAGGCGATCGCGCACGGCACGCCCATTAACATATGAAAATTGCTGGTCACTTGAGGTACGTGCAGCCTGAGGCTGACCAGCCCAGCCCCATAGTCTCACAGCACCAGATACACATTCTACGGGCAATGCAGAGACAATGAAGTCTTCACCCATGAGCGCAGAAATACGTGCACGCTGTAATTTTTCTGTAGTGGCACAGGGCACATCAATCAGGACACGAGTACCGGAACGCAAGCGGAAACCTACATCAAAATACACTAAAGCAAAACGCTCAACCAGTTTAACAATATGACCCAGCTCAGTGCTCTCAGCACGCAAAAATTTTCGTCGTGCAGGCACGTTATAAAACAAATCTCGCACTTCCACTAAAGTACCCTGTGGCTGTGCTGAGGGCGTAATCAGGCCGATCTCCCCACCCTGCACTTTAATTTCTGCAGCACTCGTGGCTTCTTTAGCCCGCGAGGCAATTCTCAACCGAGCTACACCACCAATCGAAGGTAAGGCTTCCCCGCGAAAACCCATAGAGCGCAAACTGTCAAAATCTGCAAGCGAGCGTATTTTACTTGTTGCATGACGCTGTACGGCTAAAGAGAGTTGATCTGAAGGAATACCGCTGCCATTATCGAGCACGCGGACCATACGTGTCCCACCCGCTTCAACATCAATATCTATTTGCAAAGCACCGGCATCTAGACTATTTTCTATTAATTCTTTGACTAGAGAAGCTGGCCGCTCAATAACCTCTCCAGCAGCGATCTGATCAATAAGTGCACTAGGAAGCCGTTGAATCAACACAGCGCAAAAAAACCTTAGAGTGCGCCAGAGATTTTTTCGATACCTGATTCTTTTGCAGTAGCGATGACTGTTTTGGCATTGCGGCGCTCCGCAGAAAAAAGCGTCCCCTCAGGCGGGTGCTCAACAAAATATTGCTTTACACCATTAAAAATAGCTTCGGCCAAAGCGTCACGGCGGTCACTTTGACGCAATAACTGCTCATCCAAACGACTCGAGATAAAAGCAGTCTCGACTAGCATTGAAGGAATATCTGGATTTTTAAGCACAACAAAGCCAGCCTGTTGGACCCTAAGCTTACGCACAACGTTGACGGAAGCTAATGAGCGCAAGACATGTTCAGCCGCTTCCATGCTCTGACTTATATGAGCAGACAAAGAAATATCTAATAATACGGAGGCAATCTCAGGATCTTTGTCCTCCAGGGACACACCGCCAACCATATCGGCTGCGTTTTCACGATTGGCCAACCAAAGAGCTTGTTCATCGGTGGCGCCTTTATCTGAAAGTACATACACAGAGGAGCCAGAAACTTTAGGATCGCGCACAGAATCCGCATGCACAGACACAAACAAATCTGCGCCTTCAGACCGCGCACGGCGCGTGCGTTCCCGCAGTGTTAAAAAATAGTCGCCATCACGAGTCAAAATAGAGCGCATCCCAGGCTCACGATTGATTCGCTCAGCTAGCGATTTTGCAATGGCCAATACGACATCTTTTTCCCGGGTACCAGCCCTACCTATCGCACCGGAATCTTGGCCGCCATGACCAGCATCCACAGCAATGACCAGTAAACGTTTATCAGCGCCAGGTGCGTGCGCAGCAAGCACTGGACTGAGGGGCGGAGGCTTAGATGCACTTGGAGCAATATTTACACTTGGTTTATTTGATGTGGAGCTGGATGTAGTAGGAGAAATACCTACGACAGGCAATACACCTGCTATCTTGGGATGTTTTTTCTCTGTGGGAGTAAGTAGAGCTGTTTTCGCTGCGCTAACTTCAATCACTATTGGCTCAACAACTATGGAGCCTTCTGCTTTAGATGTAACACGTGCACTGGCACCTTCGGATAATTCAATAACTAAACGTAGGTCACCGTTAATTTGCGGAGCGCTGCGGAGTGCTTTAACCGCACCAAAAGATGCCGGCAAGTCATGCGACAAACGCGCGCGGGCCCCATGTAAATCTAAAACAGCGCGACGGGGGTTCTCTAATACAAAGAATTTATAGGCCGTCGAGGCTGACAGATCAAGCTGTATGCGCGTGACTGAATGATCTTGGCTTAAAATTAAGCCGCGTAATTCACTCGTAGCACCCAATGCAATAGTCGGAAAGCTAGTGAGCGCACATAGCCAGAAAGATATTTTATAACCAGCAGACATACCCACAATGTAGTAAATTTTGGCAATAAACTCAAGGATATTAGAGTGCTGTAGCCGAATATTGACCCGTCTTATGGGGTATTCTAAGCGACGAATTCAGACAAGAGAACTAACCTCGACAAGTCTATCAGCCAGGCACAGCCCAAGACAGTGCCCGCGCGCATCACCACTTGATGTGTATTGGCTAGTGACTGCATCTCTAATATTAGATCTGCCGCCGGTAAAACACCTGCTGCACGTTCCGGCCACTCAATAAGCCAAAGATAGCCAGATAAATCAAAATCTGCGAGGCCCAATCCCAAAACATCACGTGGCTCTGTCAAACGATATAAATCTAAATGCAAACACTGCCAGTTCTCAACTGAGTAATGCTCAAGTAAACTATAAGTCGGGCTACGCACTGCGCCTTGCACACCTAAACTCCGAAGCAACCCCCGCACTAAGGTTGTTTTACCTGCGCCAAGGCCCCCATAAAGCCCAACACGCACTGCACCAGAGATTTGACGTTTATGAATATTAAGCGCGGTGACTAGGGCTGCGCCCAGTGCCTCTGTAGCCGCTTCATCATTCGAGATAAAATATTTAGCTGCGTTCACGGATTCATCCATTGCGATAACTGGGCACTCAGTTGAATACCCAACTCACGCGCCATGACACCACGTTCACCATGCGGTGCGAGCACATCTCCGGCCGCAGCATGCACCCAAACTCCTACACGAGCAGCAAGCCAAGGGTCACGTAACTGCGCCCACAAACCTGCAATAGCGCCCGTAAGTACATCCCCTGAACCCGGCACAGCCATCCCTGGATTACCTCTATCACAAATAGAGGGCACAGAAAAAGCAGCACACGCCTCCAGATCGTTACTGCTAACTAAACAACGACCCACGAGAGTCCCTGAGCCTTTTAGTACAATAATACCTCCATAACGCTTTAATAATTTTTGCAAAGCTAAAATTCGATCACTTTGAATCTGAGCTGAATCACACCCTAGTAATGTTGCGGCTTCGCCTGGGTGTGGCGTCAAAATAAACTCACGCCTAACGATTGGGTATGTACCCGCAGCTAAAATATTTAAAGCATCCGCATCTAAAACTAAAGGTTTCTGTGTCGCTAAGGCCGCGGCAAACATCTGTTGACCCCAAGTGCTCTGACCCAACCCTGGACCGATCGCAAGCACATCGCATTGCGAAGCAAAATCTGCTAATTCTGACGCATCGTTCGAGCCATACACCATCAACTCCGGTCGCGCTGCCACAATAGCCGCAGCTGATTCTGGCGCCGTAATTACTGAAACTAAACCCGCGCCCACTCGCAAGCAAGCTTCACCTGCTAAGAGTGCTGCACCGGCCATACCGATCCCCCCACCAACAATTAGGACACGTCCTGCTTGGCCTTTGTGTGAAGTACGCTGTCGGGGTTTTAAACAGCTCTTGACCAAGGCAGCATCAATACGCTCTAACTCTGGAGTATAAAAAATTTGCGGGATAGGCATGCCTAGGTCGGCGAGCTCGATGACCCCCACATAATCTGGTGCGGCGTTTAACCACAACCCCTTTTTCAAAGCGATGAACGTCAAAGTCACTGCAGCTCGTACAGCCACATCGCTCACAAGACCCGTATCAGCACAAACCCCTGTAGGTACATCTAACGCCAAAACAGGTCGCTGGGCAGCATTAATCGCCATGACAATTTCAGCCATTCGAGGACGCAAGGGAGCATTTAGGCCAATCCCTAAAAGAGCATCTACAATTACATCGGCATGAGCGAGGAATTGAACGCCTAAAGAATTTAAATCTGCTTCGGCAGGAATAACCTCAACAGTCACCCCTGCCCCCAAGCAGCGCTGCCAAGCGCGCGCTGCCTCAGCTTGCAAGTGCGTTGGATCGTTTGCTGCAAGCACCTGCACAGATAACCCTGCTGAGACAGCAAAACAGGCCAATAGGTAGCCATCACCAGCGTTATTCCCTGGACCGCATAGGATCACAATGCGCTTTGCCATCGGCCAATGAACTTGCAATGTACGCAAAGCAGCTAACGCAGCGCTCTGCATTAAGAAGTCCGCTGAAACTCCCTCTGCGATCCTCTGCGCCTCAAAGCTACGTATCTGATTCAGAGAGTACAACGCGGTAGGTAATGCCATGGTCTAAGTATACTTAACACCTACCATGAACTCCGTTACCGCACTTTACCCAAGAGACTTTAGTGCCCTACGCCAAGAGCTCAACGAACTTGCGGCCGGCTTGGGTTTTGGTGCTATTGGTATTTCTGATTTGAATTTACAAGCGGATGAAGCACATTTAAATACTTGGCTTGAAGCTGGCCTGCACGGTGAAATGCACTATATGGCACGTCATGGTACTCGGCGCTCACGCCCGAGCGAACTAGAGCCCGGTACATTACGCGTGATTAGTGTCCGGATGAATTATTGGCCTAATGAAGCCGCGCCTGCTCAAAAGGTATTAGATAATCCGGTGCTCGGCTACATCTCGCGCTATGCGTTAGGTCGGGATTATCACAAAACATTACGCAATAAATTACAAACTCTGGCAGAACAAATTGCATCGCGCATCGGAAGCTTTGGTTACCGTGTATTTGTCGACTCTGCCCCAGTGTTAGAAAAAGCACTCGCGCGCAATGCCGGCATAGGTTGGATTGGAAAACACACTAACCTGATTGCACGCGAGGCGGGCTCATGGTTTTTCCTAGGTGAAATCTACACAGACCTACCACTACCTGTTGATGCAGCGGTCAGCGCACATTGTGGAAGTTGCCAAGCCTGCATCCCAGCCTGCCCTACTGGGGCGATCACTGCACCTT